>SYLK01000135.1 GCA_005809115.1 Planctomyces sp.
ATCACCGCGTTCGGTGTTCCATGTCAGCGCCCCGAACGCTCCCGAGGTAATGCCTTCCGGCTGTGGCGGAAACACTCCGGGACCGCCAATCCGTGAACTCAGCAGCCCGGCTGACGTCAGTGCGATATCTCGCACCATTTCCGCATCAACTCTCAGACGCGGGCCGCGTGCCAGCAGAATGTTGCGAGGATCCCCGTCAGACAACTCCGGAGGAATCCTCGACGACTGGCGGTAAACCGCGCTCGTCACAATCAGCCGGTGCATGGCTTTCTGACTCCAGCCGCGATCCATGAACTCCGTGGCCAGCCAGTCCAGCAGTTCCGGGTGGCTGGGAGGTTCTCCCTGGCTTCCGAAATCCTCGGTCGTACGCACCAGACCACGGCCAAAAAATGCGGCCCACATGCGGTTGACCGTGACGCGCGCGGTGAGCGGATTCGCTCGGTCCACCAGCCACCTCGCAAAATCCAGCCGGTTTTTCGGGACGGATCGCGTGGCGGGATCAAGCAGCGCACGAGGCACACCGGGCTGTACCGAACTTCGCGGATCCAGAAACTTCCGCGATGGTAGACGGGGGTGACTCGCGGATGTTCGGGCAGCCTTTCCTGCATCACGAGTGTGGTCGGGAACGCCGGTCGCTGGCTGCGAAGTGCGGCTATCTGTGTGTGTACCGAGGCCAGCTCGGGTGCCTGCGACAGGTAGTAGGTTCGGAGCTGCTGTTGTTCAGCCGACGTACGCTGCGACTCAGGCGTCACCAGGATCGCCTCGATCGCCTCCGGAAACGTTGAGACCTGCTGCGGTGTGGGATCCGAGGTCACGGAAATGCGAAAACGTCCCAGGCTGGCCGGATAATAGAACACGTGCGTGATCGCAATCTTCAGCACGGTACCGTCGCTGGCGGGCAGGGGATCGCCCAGTTCGAACACTCCGATCTGTGTGCGGCCGGTGCCGCCGGTGATCAGCCAGGCGGTCTGCTCATCGTGATCAATTGCGTTCTGTGCCGAAGTCCCCGCTCGGGCAAAACTGTGGGTGGCACGAACGAAGGGCACCGGCCGCGACTCGTCACCGCGAGCAGCCGTCAGATCGAGTGAACTGAGATAGAAATCGCCCGGGTTGTCGATGAACTCACGTCCCGGACCGCCACCCGGAAGCGAGGGATGCGGCAGAGCTTCCAGCCGCAGTGCGGTGATACTCTGCCGTGCTGCCGGGAATTCGAGTTCATAGGCGTCACGTTTGGTGGCGTCACCGCTGACCAGAATCGACCCGTCGTCCAGCAGGCTGAAGGATGCCGCGTTGGACTTCATTGAGGCGGGTCTGAGCACCGTCCACCGCCGCACTGTTGCGGCCGCCATCCGTTGCCAGGCCTGGAACTGTCGCGTCATCAGCTCACGCCGCCGTTCCTCGATCGGACGATCCTGCGAGTCGGATTGTATCCCGACGGAGAGTCGGAATCGGCCCAGCGTATGGCTGCCTCCCGGCTGCTGATGAATTGTGACGGTCAGTCGGCTGCCGCCCGGAGAGACCGCCGGTGTCTCCAGTGCGAAGCTGGCTGCGCGGCTGACGTTCCACGGTCCGGACGGGGAATAGATCGCCCAGCCCGCCGCACTGGTGCTGTCGCCGTCGATCGCTTTGGCCACTCCATAGTCAGCCTGCGAGAAGTCCGCTTCGGCGGTGTTCAGACGGCAGGTGGAAGCCGCACCGGCACCAGCACGCGGAGCGGCAGTCAACTGGACTTCACTGACGACGAAATTTCCGTTGACTGCGCGGCCCGGGCCTTCGTGCGGTAACGTTCCGTCCGGCAGGACTTCCAGCCGCAGACCAGCGATGTTTTCCAGGTCTGTCTCAGCGACAATCGTGTAGACGTCTTTGTCCGGACTGGGACCTGACGCCAGGATTGAGCCATCGGCCTGCGGCGTCAGCACCGCTGCGCCGGCCGAACCGGCCTGGATGACCGTCACTGGCTGCCACTCCATCGTGGTCGGCACCGGAAACTGATATTCGAGTTCCGCTTCGAGGGCCGCGATTCGGCTGTCAATCTCGGCCTGGCGGGCCGCAAGCGCGTCGTCCGGGACCGGAAGCTCCTGTTCGTTCGCGTTATTCAGGAGTGCATAGATGCGGTAGAAATCCTGTTGTGAAATCGGATCGTACTTGTGGCTGTGACACTGTGCACAGGCGATGGTCAGTCCCAGCCAGGTCGTGCCGGTTGTTCCCACGCGATCCACAGTGCGTTTGAAACGATCTTCCTCCGGATCAATGCCGCCCTCCTCGTTCTGCATCGTATTCCGGTGAAAGCCTGTGGCGATCTTCTGGGAAACCGTGGCACCGGGCAGCATGTCACCGGCCATCTGCTCGATCGTGAACTGGTCGAACGGCATGTCGTGATTCAGTGCGGAAATGACCCAGTCACGCCAAGGCCAGACGGAACGAGGGCGGTCTTTCTCGTAACCGTTCGTATCGGCGTACCGGGCCAGATCAAGCCAGCGGCGCGCCCAGCGTTCGCCATAGTGCGGGGAATCAAGCAGTCGATTCACGAGGCGTTCGTACGCTCCGGGTTTCTGATCGGCGAGGAACGTGTCGATGTCAGCGACGGAGGGTGGCAGGCCGGTCAGATCGAGCGACACGCGGCGCAGCAGCGTATAGCGATCGGCTTCGGGGGAATGGTGCAGTCCTTCCGCTTCCAGTCGGGCCAGCACGAACTGGTCGATCGGGTTTCTGACCCAGTCCGATTCCCGCGGTGTCGGCGGGACGGGCTTGTGTGGCGGCAGAAATGACCAGTGCACTGGTGCCGCGGCACCGGCTGCGACATCTGGCCAGTTCGCTCCGGACGCGATCCAGTTCCGCAGCACAGCGACCTCGGCCGGCGTCAGCGCCGTCCGATTCAGCGGCATTCTCAGACTCTCGTCGTCGGAGACAACTCGCCTGATCAGTTCACTGACGCTGCTGTCGCCCGGCGTGACCGCGGGGCCGGAATCCCCTCCGCGAAACGCCTCGGATCTGATATCAAGTCGCAGACCACCCTCGCGCTTTTTCGGGCCGTGGCATTCGATGCAGCTTCTGTTCAGCAGCGGCTGCACGTCGCGGATGAAATCCACGACGGCCGTGCCGTCGCTGACGGTCCGGACTTCCGGCGCAAGTTCCTCGTCCGTCCCCGCCACCGACGAATTCCACCAGCAGCCGGGAGCGACCAGCATCATCCAGACGACCAGAACTTGTGTCCCGGCAGACCAGAACAACGAGGAGTTCCACGGAAACTGCGTCCGGCAATCGATCAGGGTCCGCTTCATGTTCATGTCAGAATCTGCGTGAGAATTTCGCCATGGACGTCGGTCAGCCGACGATTGGCACCGTTTGTACGAAACGTCAGACGGGTATGATCAATGCCCAGGAGGTGCAGGATCGTGGCGTGCAGGTCGTAGCAGTAGATGGGATGGTCTGTTTTCCAGGCCCATTCATCACTCTCACCGAAGGAGGCGCCTGCCTGAATGCCGGCTCCGGCGAGCCAGCCCAGAAATGTGCCGCCGTGGTGATCGCGGCCGGCAGTGGACTGACTGAAGGGCTGGCGTCCGAATTCCGTGCTCCAGACAACCAGCGTATCCTCCAGCAGTCCGCGGGCCTTCAGATCCTGCAGCAGGCCGG
>SYLK01000136.1 GCA_005809115.1 Planctomyces sp.
CCAATCAGCAGGATGTTTGATTTTTCAATCTCCACCTCGTCCTTGCCGGCTTCCTGATTGTGCATCAGACGCTTGTAATGGCTGTGAACAGCCACCGACAGCAGCTTCTTGGATCGCGTCTGACCGATCACGTACTGATCGAGCTCCTTCACGATCTCCCGGGGGGTGGGCACCAGGTGGAACAGCTTCTTCGACGAGCCTCTGCGGCGACGCTCCTGGTCCAGGATGGACTGACAGAGTTCAATGCATTCTCCGCAGATGTAGACATCCTCCGGCCCCTCCACCAGCGGGCCCACTTCGCGATAGCTCTTCCGGCAGAATGAGCAGTTCGCGTTGCGCTTGCCCTGCTGTGCAGGCTTGCCTGTACCAAAATCCTTACCTGATGGCATGTTTGTCCCTTTGGTGGTCATTCACGCGATTCACAGTCGTCTTCCTGGCTCCGGAGGAATGAGCCCTGCAGAACTGACTGCGAAAACTGTGTGCGGGCGCAGGTGATGGCTGCTCCAAAACCGTCGGCATCCCTGCCAACCAGATCCATTGTACCGATACTCTTATGGCGCCCTGGAGAATGTCCGTACGACAATTGAACAGTCGTTTCGGTTCCCTTCAGGACGCCGCCGCAATCGGCGTCTTCCAAAATTCAGAAATTCAACAGAAACCCCACCCGCAGGGGTTCAGGATGGCCTTATTGACTTTCGTCAGGTCCTGGTTTCGCCCGACTGTCCCCGGCGCCGGACTTTGCTTCGTCTGCTCCTCTGTTCACCGATTCCCTGCGGATGTCGACTCCGGCATCCTCAGGAGCCGATCGAACCTTCGCCTCTGGCGTTCGAGGCTCGAGCGGTGACTCGCTTCGCGAATCCAGTTCCTGTGTCCGCAGAGCTGCCGCTGCAGATTCTGCCGGCCTTCGAACGACTGAGAACGCTGGACTGACCGTACTCAGACGTTGCAGAATCTGGCCTTTGATGGATCGGAATTCCTCGTTTGTCAGGTCACCCTGACGGTACAATTCGCTCAGTGTCAGAAGCATCTCCCGCTCGGCTTCCGCAGGATCCGTTTCTTTGTTCGCCCGCGCAATCAACTGGATAATCGCTATAACCACCGTGACGAGGCACACCGTCGCAATCAGAAACTCCAGCCAGGAGCCGAGCGGCCAATTCAGCAGATCGCTGACGGAGCGTGAACGCAGAAGCCACAACACGACACGGTCCTTGCAGAGGCCCAATCTTTGCCGCGACTGACCAGACAGTCCTCAGCCGCTCTCGTTTCACCCCAGGGCTCTGTCCTGCCGCTCCAGAGCCGTCCGAGTATTCCTCTCATGGCATCCGGACAGAATAGCAACTGGGATGCCAATCCTCCAGAAAATGACGGCGTCAGCCGGTGGATTGTTCGGGAATTCCATTTTCAGGTCGAGAGGTTGTAAAATGTGCATCACAACCTGTTTCAGCGGGGTTGAGAATTGCAATCCTGACAATCCGGTCACGTGATCAGCAGGAACCGTCCAGAGCATGCAGCCACCGGATCGTCATCCAGGTGCTCGACCGTCCGCCTGTGCCGGTTTCACACCCAGTGCCGATATGATCGATGGTTCCGGATCGCGAGGAGTTGCCATGAGAACTGGATTGCGCGGGGCCGCTGCCCTGCGGCTGCGGCGCAATGCGGGGCACGTCTGGCGGGAGTGTGTGCGGTCGACCCGGATGATCCTGCTCCTCGTTCTGCTGTTGTCGGACTGGAAGTGCCTTACGGGGTCGGTTCGGGCTGACGACCAGTTGCATTCGGGCAGTTCGTTTGCGGCACACGACACGCTGGCGTGTGGCTCTGACGGCAGTGCGGACGCGCGCCAGTGCCTGGAAGGACTCTCGTGGTCGCCTTGTGAGTTTTCAGTGATCTGCGAGGACGCGGTTGCGGAAACTGGAGACTGGCTGGTGCGTTTTCCGTCGCCCCTGCCACCTGGCGATGCGGTGAATGATCGGGTGGCCATGGAATGGTACGCCGTCCGAAGCCCCGACCGTTCGATGATTTCCGCTCCTGCGGTCGTCGTGGTGCATGAATCCGGTCGTGGTATGACGGTGGGGCGCATCATTGCGAAAGGCCTGCGTGCGCAGGGATTCCACGCATTCCTGCTGCATCTGCCGGGATACGGTGCCCGGCGCGTCGCACGGGAAACTCCGATTGAGCAGATGCTGCCTGCGCTGCGTCAGGCGATTGCCGATGTGCGGCGGGCGCGCGATGCAGTCGCCGCGCTGCCGTCAGTTGAAGATTCCCTGATTGGCCTGCAGGGGACCAGTCTGGGTGGCTTCGTGACGGCAACTGTCGCGGGGCTGGATCATGGGTACGACCGGGTGTTTATCCTGCTGGCCGGCGGAAATCTGCATGAAGTCATTCTGAAAGGGGCCAGGGACGCCGCAGGGATCAGAAGGAAGCTGGAATCGGCAGGAGTGACGGAGCAGCAGATTATTGACCTGGCGCGCCCGATCGAGCCACTCCGGCTGGCGCATCGCATTGATCCCCGCCGAACATGGCTCTTCAGCGGTACCCACGACGACGTGGTGCCTCCCGCCAGCAGCCTTGCGTTCGTCCAGTCTGCGCGCCTTCCCTCCGGGCACCACATTGAGCTGCCCGCGGATCACTATTCGGGCGTGGTGTTCCTCCCTGTCGTGCTGCAGCACATGCAGCGACTCATGACGGAACCACTCTCCGATCCTGTGCCGGCACCGTAGTGTCGGTGTGAATGGCGGTTCCGCAGCCGTTTCGATTCTGTTCCGCGACGGGAGCTTCTCTGGAACTCTGGATTCGGAGCAGCAGCGGGGAAAATCCGTGGGCACGGTATCACGCCTCCACTCCGTGGCTTTCAAAATCTTCGGTCACTTCCGGAACGCCAGTGACTCACGGAACGCCCGGGTGACACGTAGCGCTGGCAACAGACTTGCCGATGACAAGTTGTCACTCCTGCGAGCCTGTTCCACGACGGGGCTGAAACTGAAACAGCGGCATACTGATCGCTGGGGCCCGATTTCCGCTGGGCTCGTCCCGGCGGGATCACAACTGAGCGGCTACCAGCGGCATAATGACCGCTGCGGCCGGATTTCCGTCGGGCTTGCCCCTATAACAACAAAATCCCGGTGATATGTGCTATAAAGTGTTTCAGGAAAAGCAC
>SYLK01000137.1 GCA_005809115.1 Planctomyces sp.
CCGACTCAAACTGCCCGCCAAAATAATACAACGCAAAATGTAGTGTAAACTTTTGGGCTCAAACCGCAGAAAATACCGTGTTTCTGAAACGAGTTGGGGAAGTTGGGTTAACTGGACCATGGCCGGGGAAACGACCGGCTCCGTTCCATCATCCGGCCGGATCGCACTCCAGAGCGAAGGCAGCGAAGTTCACTTTCGACGCATGCGGCTCAGAAAACTCGAGTCGCTGAGCATCCCGTCGCACGGCATCGCTCCAGACTGAGCCGCGGAAACGGAACGTGCGTACAGTTCCCGGTTTCCCGCATCATGGTCGCGCCGCGGACTTTTCTGCTGATTTTTTCGGAATAATCAGAAACGTTTGTGTGGTTGGGGCGATTAGAAACGTAGTAGCAACAGCGTTTCGGCAATTTCTGCCGAAACCCAGACAGTTTTTAGTCAGTCTGGAGAACTCGTCGGCAACATCCCGTGGGGGTTGAGTGAGCCGTTGGTCTTCCGGAATCTGAGTCATGTCCGTTGAAACGGAGCACAACGGACAGGGAATGAAGGAGCGAAGCCATGCTGATCCTGACGCGAAAAAAAGGCGAGACGATCCGAATTTCGGACCACATCAGTATTTCTGTGGCTGATGTTCGAGCTGGTCGCGTGCGGCTTGCGATTGACGCCCCTAGGGGAGTTCGGGTCCTGCGTCAGGAACTCATTGACGCCGACTCGGGTGCATTGCGCCCGACTGTCTCCGGTTCCGGCGTCACATCTGCAGCAGGCTGCGGTCCAGAACCTCCCGGGCCTTCGTAAAGAAGTCCTTCCACTCGATCTCAGGTCGCCCGTCGCGAAGGCAGTCCCGGAGTTTCTGCAGCGTGTTGCGCGCCATGTGAGGGCAGCGGTTGCAGGCGCAGGTTTCCCCCGTGGAAGCCATGATTCCGGGCACGGGGATGTATGTGTGCTGCGGCGCCGCTTTCCTGAGTGGGTGGATCATGGCGGATTCTGTCGCCACCAGAAATGTGGTCGGTTCAGCCACAGACATGACGTGCTTTCGCATTTTCTCTGTGCCCCCGATCACATCGGTGATTTCCAGGATGTTCTGAGGACACTCGGGGTGAGCCATCACGACGGAACCCGGGTTGTTCTTCCGGGCGCGGATCAGGTCCTGAATGCTGAAGATTTCGTGTACCATGCATGATCCGGGCCAGAGAATCATACGGCGACCGGTCACTTCCGACAGGTAGCGCCCGAGGTGCTGGTCCGGCACGAACAGAATTTCCCTGTCAGCCGGAACGCGTTCAATGATCTCACGCGCATTGCCGCTCGTGACAATCCAGTCACACAGGCTTTTCACTGCCGCCGATGTATTGATATAGGCCACGGTCTGGAAATTCCGGCCCTGTGAGCGCAGCTCCTGCTGGAATGCGGCGAGCTGGTCGGGAGGACAGCTGTCTGCCAGCGAGCACCCGGCGTGCAGATCCGGAATCAGCACCCGTTTCGTCGGATTCATGATCTTTGCGGATTCCCCCATGAAGTGGACCCCCGCAAACACAATCACCGGCGTGGTGACGCGGGTGGCATCGCGCGCCAGCTTCAGGCTGTCGCCGGTAAAGTCCGCGATATCCTGAATCTCACCATCCACGTAATAATGAGCCAGAATCGTCGCCTCCCGACTTTTCTTCAGCTCCTCGATTTCATCCATCAGATCCAGGGGATCCTCGTAGACTGCCGGCTGCTCGTTGATCAACGACAATGACATTCCAACCTCACACGTTCTTTTTCTGACCCTGCGGCAACTACACCTGATCCACGCGAGCAGAACACCACCATTCATCGTCAATGATTGACTCGAACTGTGCCGCCGTCGATTTCATTCCCAGCTCTTCTGCAATTATTGCGGATGTCGCAGTGACCGCCAACTGTTTCGTCTGCGGGCGAACGCCGCGAACGATTCCTGTTGCGATCTCGGAAGGCAGAGCGGCGGCGTTGACATCTGAACGGATACGATTAACCTGCATCAGTGCCGTCATCCGGACGGCGCTGGTTCATTCGATCTGAGGACACCTTACATCAGGCGGTCTGAATTCGAGCGCGGAAGCTCAGGATTTGCCCGACAGTGTTTCTGTCGCGAACCTGGGTGAAAGGGGTGGGGATTGGCAACGACGGAATGGAAGTCGCGGGACCAGTTGCTGCAGCTGAGTTCGGGAAACACTCACACCACGCTGAGTCAACTTTGTGACAAGCTGCTGACGGATGGTCTGAACAGTCGCTCCCTCGTGGCGTTCCTGAAATCATCACTGGCGGGGATTGCCACAGAGTTGTCGGTGCAGTGGATCGCGTTTGTGCGTCGCGTCCCGGGGCCGGCCTGGGAAACGCTGGCCGAGCATGGTCAGCACGCACTTTCTTCCAGCCAGTCCGGGTTGTGGGATCAGGCGTTCGACCGTGACAGCTGCGGCATGTCGGCCACGTCTCAGGGGTGGACAATCGCGGCCTTTCCGATTGGCCCGGACTGTGCGATTCCCGGCCTTCTGGTGACAGCTTCGCGTCATGCCGACCGTGATCTCGCGAATTCCGGAATTCTGGTGGCACGGTCACTGGGGATGGCGTTGACACTGGCCGAGCGGCAGGTTCGCAGTCAGCGACAGGCGGATCGGCTGCGGGCGACACTCAGCATTGCTTCGCGGATGGCGACGGCTGACGACACGGCCCCGTTGCTGGAACTGATCGCGCAAGAGGCTGCGCGACTGCTGAACTGTGATCGCAGCAGCATTTTTCTGTGGGATCGCGAGCGAAATGAGGTGGAAGCGCGACCTGCTCTCGGTGTGAGCGGGGCGTCACTGCGGATTCCGGCGAACGAAGGCATCGTGGGCGAAACCCTCAGGAGCGGGAAGGCCATTGCCGTGGACGATGTCTACGCCGATCCGAGGTTCAATCAGGAGGTGGACCGCCGCAGCGGCTATCGCACGCGGAATCTGATCTGCGTGCCCCTGAAGGACAGTGACGGGCGAGTCATGGGGGCGTTCGAGGCGATCAATCACAAGGAACCGGTCCCATTCTCGGAAGACGATGTCGATTGTCTGCAGGAACTGGGAAATCAGGCAGCCGTGGCGCTCCGAAATCTGCAGGAACGCAGCCTGCTGCATCGGACGCACAGCCAGCTGGCCGAGCAGGTCACGCGGGGTGTCTCCCTGGTCGGGGAAAGTGCCGCGATTACGGCATTGCGGGACACCGTGCGCCGTCTCGCTTCGACCGATCTCCCCGTGCTGGTCCTCGGCGAGAGCGGTACTGGCAAGGAAGTGGTCGCTCAGTCGCTGCACTACGGTGGGTCTCGGGCAGCCTGTCCGTTCGTTCCGGTGAATTGTGCGGCACTCGCCGAGTCATTACTGGAAAGCGAACTGTTCGGGCATGAGCGCGGAGCG
>SYLK01000138.1 GCA_005809115.1 Planctomyces sp.
CTGTATTCACGGATGAAGGAGGCGGAGCCGAAGAACGGTGCCGTGTGGTACAACCTGGCACTCTGCCTGGCCTGGGATGGTCGATCCGCAGAAGCTGCCGAAACCCTGCATACTGCCGCCGGACTGCTGCCTCAGGACCATACCGCTGTCGAGGCGGAAGCCCTGGCTCAGATCCTCGATCAGCAGCGGACGGAGCGGCAGTACGCTGTGGTGCAGCACCGATTCCGCGTGCGGTCACTTTCCGAACTTTACGCGAGACTGAATCAGAACCCGCTGTTCACCGCCAACCGGCAGTTTGAACGCGATCCGGAGATTCCCGGTGTGCCGAGCGGCGTTGAACGCGTGGCAGCTTTTGACCTGCTGGATCGCGCCATGCCGGACCAGGAAGAAATTACGCAGCTGGCACAATTCCCCCGGAGCATCGGGGACGTCGATCTGTTTGACGTTGTGGATTATCGTGGGAACCAGGGTCAGGATATCCCTTTCCCGGCCATCTTTCTGACGCTGACAGAGGATCGCTCGGAAGACGCCCTGGCCACACTGCGAACCACGTGTGGGAGTGTCCTGCAGGAGCCTCCCACATCAGAAACAATCGTGCGGCAGCCGCTGGATATGCGCGATCTGGAGGGGCGTCTCCATCGCCCGGAAAGCATGACCAGACGCCGGTTCGCTGAATTGACGCTGCATTTGAGCAGCGAAGTGATTGACCAGTGGATGAATCGTCCTCTGCTGAGTCTCCAGGGACGCACTCCGCGTGATGCGGCATCCGATTCCACCCGGACGCGTGAGGTGGCAGCGTGTGCCCTGGTGCTGTACTTCAATTCCCTCAGTTTGGATCAACAGATTGATCTGCAGCAGATTCGCCAGAAATTGGGAGTGAAGGCACCTGCACCACTGACTCTGACGCCCGGGCAGCAGTGTGCTCCGCTGTCAATTTTCCAGCTGGAACGGGTGGACTGCGCAAGTCTCAGCGACATGCAGCTGCAGGAGTTCTGCCTCCGGGTGGGCGTCCTGTCGTTCGTCGCGGGGATCAAACGGGGGTTCGACGAACTGCTCCGCAGACCGGCAGCCCTGGAGCAGTTCGGGATTACGCGGGCCTGTCTGCTGAGAGCTGATCTGGCGCGGAGCGAAAACAATCTCGAAAAGGCCGTGGAGTGTTTTCAGATTGCCCGCGAGGCGACTGCCCGGAACCGTGAGGGATTCCGTGAACGCATGGAGATCGAAATTCGTGAAATCGCCGCACGCCTTGACGATCCACACGATCCGGTGCTGGTGAACCTGTTGCGCAATATCCGGGATCGCTATGCCGCCAAAGTCCCGGAGATCGTTGCCATCCTGCAACGCGTGCTGCTGGACGCGGGTGCGGCGCATCTGATCGGGGAGCTGCTCGGTTCAGGCACTGAACCTGCGGAACCCACGACGCTCTGGACACCCGGTGCCGCGACAGTGCCGACGGAATCGGCCGGCAAGAGCCTCTGGCTGCCGGGTCAGACCTGACCTGAAGCTCTGTCAGACGCCGCCCCGGCCACGGTTGGTTCCATGTATCTGGACAATGCTGCAACCAGTTTTCCGAAGCCTCCCGATGTCTGTGCGGAGATGGACCAGTGGATGCGCAGCAATGGTGCTGCCTATGGTCGTGGTCCGTATACTGCGGCTGAGGCCTCTGCCGCCATCGTTGATCGGTGTCGGCAGCAGCTGGCACAGCTGCTGGGCGTGCCTGCGTCGCGTCAGATCGCGTTCACACTGAACTGTACCGACAGCCTGAACCTCGTGCTGCGCGGCCTGCTGAATCCCGGAGATCGGGTAGTCACCTCACCACTGGAACACAACTCCGTGCTTAGGCCACTGCATCAGCTGCAGCAGGAGATCGGTATCCGATTCGAATTCGTCCGGTGCGATCCCGCTGCCGGGCAGATCGACCCGGGGCACCTGGAACAGCTCCTGGTCGCTGCCCCCGCGCGGCTGGTCGTCCTGACGCATGCCTCCAACGTCACCGGAGTTGTGCAGCCAATTCGGGAGCTGACACAGATGGCTCACACGCACGGCGCTCTGGTCCTGCTCGATGCGGCACAGACGGCCGGTCATTTTCCTCTGGATATGCGACAGCTGGGCGTCGATTTCCTCGCTGCTGCCGGGCACAAGGGGCTTCTGGGCCCCCTCGGCACCGGCATTCTGGCAATTCGCGGTGGTCGTGAAGAGCTGATTCGCCCTGTTCGCTGCGGCGGAACCGGCACCGTCAGTGAGTCGCTCGCGCAGCCAGACACGATGCCTGAGAAATTTGAGAGCGGGAATCTGAATCTGCCGGGCATCGTCGGTCTGCGAGCGGCGACCGCGTGGCTGCTGGAACAGACTGTCGAGCGACTCGAACAGCAGGCCTCTGGACTGACCCGGCAGCTCCATGAGGGACTGAGCCGGATTCCCGGTGTAGAACTTTATCCGCAGCATCGCCGTGGACCGTCGGTCGCGATCGTGTCGTTCAACATCACCGGTCTGGACTGCCGCGAAGCCGCGATGATTCTCGATCAGTCATTCGGAATTCAGTGCCGGGCGGGGTTGCATTGCGCCCCGCTGACACATCGCCTGCTGGGTACAGACGTCCGCGGCGGAACGGTCCGACTCAGCCCGGGAGCGTTCACTACCGCGGCGGATGCAGAAACGGCAATTGCAGCCGTCTCTGCGATCGCTGCATCCCTCTAATGCTGCCCGGATGCACTGCGAGAAGTGTCAGGTGAGCGCGCTGAGACCATTCGCGATGTGGCGGACGACGCGTTCAGCCATGCAATTGAAATAGTCCCAGGAGTGACCGCCGTGCGACGTCTCCAGGTCACGCTCGTGCATGATCCCGGACGAAGAGAGCTTCATGCCCAGCCGCGCGCAGCCGTCGAACCAGTCCCCGTCAGCCGGATCGCAGCAGAAGAACTGATGCCGCGGCCAGGCCAGGGGGTGCAGATTCAGGACCACCGTCGCCTGACGCGCCGCTTCCCGGTCGGGAAACATGCCATCAAGGGGGAGTCCTGACCCGTACAGTTGATCAAAGTCCACGGCCGGTGAGATTGCCGCCACGACCGGAAACCGGGAGGCATGACGATATGCCAGCTGCAAAACACCCTGACCTCCCATGCTGACGCCCAGCAGCGCGATTCGCGGCGGAGTCACGCTGAACCGCCGCTCAATCAATGGGATGATCGATTCCAGCAGCCACTGCTGCGGAGTGACCGACGAGTCGAATTCTTCACACCGCGCGTGCAGCCACCAGCTGCGTCCCCCGTCGGGACAGACCACGGCAAGCTGATGCTTCTGAAACAGACGGCTGAAAACCAGATTCTGACTCAGCATCACCTGACCGTGCCCATGCAGGAACAAGACGACCCCGGTCAGAGGCCGGTCCGTGTCAGGCACAAACACGTCGATCCGGCGGCCATCGTGCTGCCCCGTGGACCATCCCGACAGCACCGCGGCATCCGTGTTCGAAGCATGGTCTGCCGCATCCGTCCGCGATGGCGGGACTGACCCTGAACCGGGACCGCCTGTAAACAGATCTTTCAGCCTGTCGAACATGGTCTCCGCTTTTCGGTCGCTGACGGCGCGGACTTTGGGTTTTCCGTGATCTGCAAATCCCGGAAACCTGCTATGATACTGTCGGCCGCGTCGCACCGGCCGCGTCGCACCGGCCGCAGGTGTACGTCAAGTGGCGGAAGGTAAGCCTCCGGAGTAAAGAATTCAATGATCATCCAGAAAGAATACAAGTTCTACGCAGCCCACCGGAATGAAACGCTGCAGGACAAGTGCAGCAATCTGCATGGGCACCGGTATGGTCTGCGATGTTTTTTCGAGGTGGAACGGGACGGTGATATCAGCACGCTGTTCGGCGAATTCGACAACAAGGTCGAACCCTGGCTGAAACAGAATTACGACCACGGGATGCTGATCAACATCAACGATCCGCTGTTCGCGACCCTGAACGACCACTGCCACCGGACAGGCGAAACCTTTCGCCTGAAGCTCTTCAACGGCCCGACCAGTGTCGAGAATCTGGCGTGGATGCTGTTTACGGAGATCACGGAGATGGGCTTTCGACTGAGTCACATTGAGGTCCGGGAGACAGATACTTCAGTCATTTCCTACACGCGTGAAGACTGGATTCGAGACAATCGTTACTTCGGCGGATCGAGAAACCTGAGCATCCCGGCTCCGACGGACCTGGACGTCGGGCACCGCACATGAATCTCTCCAGCCCCAAGGACGCCGGCCGACTGATGCGTTCGGACAGTCCGTCAGTCGATCCGCCAGCACCTTTCAGCACCACTGCCGTGGCCGCTCTGACTTTCTGTGCCCTGTCCGCCCTGC
>SYLK01000139.1 GCA_005809115.1 Planctomyces sp.
CCCCCCCTGCCGCCCGGCTGCTCCAGAAATCCCTCTGGACAGAAATTCGGGAATCCGGTACATCTCCGGCCGATTTGGCCTGAATGCATGGTTGAACCGCGGAAATTGCTGGCTGGCAGGGAAAGATCAGCAGGATGGGTCGCGGTCCGCTGGCGTCCAGGGATGACTCAGTCGGGAAGCCAGTCCGAAACTGGCCCGTGATGGATCACTCCTTCTGCCAGGAAATTCACAGGATGTCACCGATTTCCCAGAACAACTCTCGACGTTGCGCAGTTTTCGCGCGGGTCGGTCCACTGGTCATGCTGTTTGCTCTGGCGGGTTGCATGCACCCCCCCATGGGTCCGGGATACATGTCGCCCGGTTACGCTGCCCCCGGTTATGCCGCACCCGGTTACCAGCAGCCGATGTATGCACCACCCGGCACGATGAATGCCCCCGGGACACTGGTTGTTCCGCCATCAAACGCGCCTCTGTACTCCCCATCCCCCGGCAGCACCTACGAGAAAGAAAAAGATACTTTTCAGTCACCTGGCACGGGAAACTCAGGAAACAGCCAGTTCTATCCGGATGATGCCGTACCCGACCCGCAGGATCCCGGCACCGGGAACAAGACGTTTGATGGAGACCTGGAGGCACCGAAGTCCGGTGTAAATTTCATCCCGCAGTCGGCCGCAGCACGACCGGAGCTGGCTTAAGCAGGTCTGACATGACCGGTCCTTACCGGATTTTGAAGGCGTAGATGCGGGTATTCTCTGCGATGATCAGCCGATCGTTCGCGACGCACGGTGTAGTGTAGATGGACGACCCGAAGCGGATTGTTTCCACCTCATTTTCGTCGAGTTCCCTGCCGGCTTTCACGACGATGAGTTCACCATCGGCATCGCCCAGCAGGACTCGGCCGTCCACGATCAGAGGCGATCCCCAGACCTCGGCGAACGTGTCGTATTCCCAGTACCTCTTGCCGGATTCGAAATCCAGACAGTGCAGAAAGCCGCTCAGATCACTGCAGAGGACCAGACCGTCATGAATCGCCGCCGTGCAGATCGTACGGCGATAGAGCAGCGCATTTTTCTCGCCTGTGATTGAGCCGTCGGTGTCATTGCCACCATAGTGCCAGATCTGACCGCTGTTTGGATTGGCCGTAATTTTTCCCTGAGCGTCGACGAGTTCGGGACTGATGTCACCCCTCTTTGTTGCGTCGATTCGGTAGATGTGGCCGACGCCCTCGCCGTTCTGCGGGTCCTGCCCGACGGAAAGGACAACACTGCGATCGACAAAGGCCGGAGTCGCAACAATTCCATTGCGTGTGCCCCGCCCGCCGAGTTTCCATTCGGACTTTTTCGGGTTCAGATCGAACCACCAGATCAGTTCACCGGTGGCTGCATCGAGTGCATACAGGACGCCGTCGCCCCCTGCCATGTAGACCTGCGCCCGGCCGTCGATTTCTCCGACTGCAGGTGAACTCCACTGTCCGTCCAGAATGGTGTTATAGGGTGCCGGCGCTCGGGATGCGGTACTGGGAATGCTGTTCTGCCAGACGACCTTTCCGGAATGTTTGTTCAGCGCCAGGATACTCGGTGCTTCCGGCGACGGAATCCCGTCGTAGTTCTCGCTGACGCCATTTGATGTCATGACAAACACCAGATCTCCCTGAATCACGGGCGAACAGGTGGCCAGGAAGTGCGGATAGACCTTCAGATCCGTGAACATATCGATCGACCAGAGAATATCCGCATCGAGTTCCTCTTTGTCCGTTTCGGTCTGGTACACGCCATCATTGCGACCATCCTGAAAGCCCTTTGCATCCAGACACATGACCTCAGCGCGATTCGTCACGAGATACACGCGATCGTCTTCGACGCAGGGTGAGGAGCAGATGCCCTGCTCCGGGTAGTCATTGGCCTTGCCCGCTTCCAGCTTCTGGCGAGTCAGTTGCCAGTTCAGTTTTCCGGTGGATTCGTCGAAACACAACAGGATCCCCCGGTCACCCTTGTGTTGCTTACGGTGTTCAGCTCCGTTATTGGTCGCAATATAGACGCGGCCCCCGGCCACGACCGGACTCCCGTATGTCAGCGATCCCAGTCGTTCGGTCCAGACGAGATTTTTGCCGACATCGACGGTTTTTGCCGGCTTGAAGGCGAGGTTGACGTCGGTGGCCGGGCTGACGTTATTCCGGCCCGGAGATCCTCCCGACATTGGCCAGTCTGCTGCGCGTGAGCAGTCCAGAGTCACCAGAGCGGCAGCCAGCAGCAGGCCAGGCGGAAGGCGGTCAAAACAGGTGCGACATGTCATGAATCACCCACGATCTACTCGGCCGGGCTCTGAGCACCGGCAGCGATGGAGAAAATTCGATTTCGATTGGCAATAAACAGAGTATCGTTGGCCACGATGGGGCTGGTGTACACGGCGGAGCCCATGTTCACTTCCGCCAGCAGTTCCTTCTCAGGCGACACTTTGAAGATAAACACGGCGCCGTCTTCATTGCTGATGTACACGCGATCTTCCACGATCAGTGGTGACGCCCAGGAGAAAGCCAGCATGTCGTGCGTCCACTGAGCCCTGCCCGTTTTTACATCCAGGCAGTGGAAGATCCCCGTGAAGTCGGCCACGAACAGCAGGCCATCCCGGATGCAGACGGTGCCCATCGTGCGGTGCATGGTCGATTCGTCCTCTGACGGGTTTTCACCGACGTAATGCCAGACAGCAGCAGAGTTGGGATTCTCGCGTTCGAAGTCGCCTTCCTTTTCCACCAGCGCCTGAAGTCGCCTGTGGGACACGGGTTTCTGAGGATCCCGGGAGTTGTAAACGATGGTGGGGCTGACGTCACCACGTCGCGTCGGGTCGATGCACCAGAGGTGGCCCTCGCCCTCCTGGTGCTCCGGATCCTCCCCGACCGCAACATACACGAGTCCGTCATAGATGACTGGTGTGGCGATCAGATGATTGCGTGTGGCTCCGAACAGCAGATAAATTGAGTCCTTGGGATTGCAGTCGAACTTCCACAGCAGCTCCGCCTTGCCGTCTTTGCCCGCGGCCGAGAAGCTGTAGAGGTAGCCGTCGCCGCCTCCGAAGATGGCCTGCGGGACGCCTCCCAGAACTCCGAAGGCCGGCGATGACCACTGGCCGTGCAGGATGTTGCCGCCCGGGCTGTTATCCGACCAGATGAGTTTGCCGGTGTCCCGGTCGAGACACAGAAAGCTGGGCGATTTTTCTTCGGGGATCACCTTGTGACCGTCATCGACGCCGTTTCCGGTAATGACGAACAGCAGCTTTCCGAAGCAGGTCACCGAACAACTGCACATATTGTGCTGCGAAACGCCCAGTTCCGACATCATGTTCAGAACCCACACGAGGTCGGCCTCATGCTTGTCCTGGACCTTTTCCTGAGTGAACGGTCCGTCGTTCTCGCCGTCGTGAAAACCTTCCGTATCAAAGCACACGACTTCACCGCGACTTGTCACGTACCACGCCCGATCACCATCGACACAGGGTGAGCAGCAGATTCCCTGATTGGGCCAGTCATGCACGCGTCCGGTCGGGAGTTTTTCACTGGAATGCTGCCAGAGAAAAGTCCCGTCTTTTTCGCTGAAACAGAGCAGCACCCCAAGATCGACGTTGCCCGGATAACGCTCGATGTACGCCGCTCCGTTGTTGGTTCCGACGTAAACCCGGCCGTTGGCCACAACCGGATTACCGTAGGTTTCTGAACCAAGCGGCATGGACCAGCGAATGTTGCGTCCCGAATCCACGTCCCAGTCGATCGGAATGTCTTTCCCTGAGGGCGTATTGTTGCGCGATCCGGATCCTCCCCACTGAGGCCAGTCGCTCGGGGCCACTTTCATACCCGAGATCACCTGCAGGACTTCGGCTGTGGGATCCGCGGCCGTCAGCGGGGCTGCCATCAGGCAGACCGCGCACGTTGTCGAAATGGTGGCGACGACGTTCCGGAGAATACGAAACAGATGCGTGCGAGACATGACACTGGTCCTGACGAGTCTGGGGGCCGGATGGTCGAAGGCGGGGAGAACGAACGCCCCGGGAAGCCCCTGTCACGGAAAATTCAGTTGGCTGATATCTGGACGTTGTCGATATGGAACTCGGCGTCCGTGGCATTTCCAAACAACCCTGGACTTCCCACCACGTTCGGTGTCTGGTCGGCGGCTTCGATCTGCCACGTGGTCGGCTCGGCTTCGCCGCGTGGCCAGACCTTTCCCTTCAGCACGGCCTGTCCATCGCGGTTCTCACTGCGAAATTTCATGGTCATCCAGACACCCGGCTTCCATGGAAAATCCATGGTCCTCGCGAACCGGAGTTCCAGCCGGGACGTCCACGAGCGGATCTGCAGCTTCTGTGAACCCTGCAGATCGAGCGTATAGCGCTGATTGATCAGCCCCATATCGGGGAGTTTTCCGTTTTTCTCGGTGGCACGAAAGTCGGCCTGAATCGTGTAGTCGTGCAGATCGGTCCAGCCCATCCAGGCCTGACTTCGCGTGCCCTTGGGAATCGTGCTGATCTTGACCAGGACTTTCTCATCGTCCAGCGCCACGGGTTTGTGTCGGTAGTCTGCGCCGATCCACACCGGTGGAACTTTTCCATCGGAAAAATCGAACTTCTGCGGCAGATCCGGAATCACCCGGGCGCGCGCGGTCGCAACGGCGTCACCCAGCTTTGCGGTGATGATCAGTGCTGCAAGGCCCGCCGGAGCGGTCAGCGACAGATCCTTTCCGATGGTCCCGCCACCCTGAACCGTGACCTGTGCCTGTGGCACATTTCCCACAAACTCACCGGCCCGGTTGTAGCCTCGCACGTGCAGCTGCACTTTCCGGCCCGGCTTCAGCATCATTTCGCAGGGGTAAACGACGAGCTGGGCCACGGCCATGTCTGTTACCGGGGCTGCCGGGGCTTTGGGGGCCGGTCTGGTCGTGCCTTTCGTCGCGGCCGGTGCCTTTTCAGAGCTTCCAATGCAATACAGGGCCTTTCCGGACGGAAGATAGATCCGGCCCCGGGAAATGACCGGCGAACCA
>SYLK01000140.1 GCA_005809115.1 Planctomyces sp.
AGGAGTTCATGGTCATGCCGGTCGGCTTTGACCGCTTCAGCGATGCGCTGCGGGCCGGCGTCGAAATCTTTCATTGCCTGAAGAAAGTGCTCAGCGCCGCAGGACACACCACAGCCGTTGGTGACGAGGGCGGATTCGCCCCCAACCTGCGGACTAACGAAGAGGCACTCTCGGTGATCCTCACTGCCGTGGAAAAAGCCGGATATCGCCCAGGTGACCAGATCCGCATCGCGCTCGACTGCGCTGCAACAGAGTTTTACGACAGCCAGACCGGATGTTACACGATCGAAGGCCGCTCTCTGGATGCAGATGGGATGGTCTCCCTGCTGGAATCCTGGGTCAGCAAGTACCCCATCTGCTCCATCGAAGACGGTCTCGCCGAAGATGACTGGAATGGCTGGCGGACTCTGACCGATAGATTAGGTGATCGACTGCAGCTCGTCGGAGATGATCTGTTCGTCACGAATGTTTCACGCCTGGGTGAAGGGATCCGCAAAGGAATCGCCAACAGCATTCTCGTCAAAGTGAACCAGATCGGTACCCTCACCGAGACAATCCAGGCGGTTCAAATGGCCTTTCAGGGTGGTTACACGGCCGTCATGAGCCACCGTTCCGGTGAAACGGAAGATACCACCATCGCCGATCTGGCGGTGGCCCTCCGCACCGGTCAGATCAAGACCGGTTCCGCCAGCAGAACCGATCGAATCTGCAAATACAATCAGTTGCTGCGAATTGAAGAGATCCTGGGCGATACGGCCACATTCGGCGGCACGATTCGCTGAACGGCCCTGACGCCCTGAACTCCGGAGACACGACGGAATTACTTCCGATGGACTCGCCACGGTGAATGCTCCCCCCGTACCTGCCGAAACAACCCTCGTCGCAGGAGAGTTCGCGGGGAATTCGTCGTCTTCCCCGTCGTGGTTCGTTTCCATCCTGTTCTGGACTTCCCTGTTACTGGCCGCGACGATGTACGGCGCCGTGGCGCTGTCCCCGAAACTGGCGGAATGGCTCAGGGCTCAGGAGCAATACGCGCGAAACGCCGTCCAGCTCGTGCGCCTGGAAGATGAGGTCGTGTACCTCGAGCGCGTCGCACAGGCACTCCGGCAGGATCCGGAGTTCGCCCGCCGCGTCGCACAGACACCTCCGACTCCCGCCAGTGACACCGTTCCGGCCAGTCGAGGTTCCACGGCCAGCCGCCGACCGCCGGTCCGCCGGAGTAACGAAAACCTGCCGGTTGCTCCCGAACTGCGCTTCGGCAGCGTCACACCAGACGCATCACCCCGTCCGCCGGTGGTTCAGCCGCCGTTCGCCGGTGTTGTCATGCGCTTCGCCAGCGAAGCGCCACTGCGCCGCTGGCTGCTGACCACTTCTGTACTGCTGGTTCTGTTCGGCTTTACATTCCTGAACGACTCAGAGAATGGATACGTCCGGCACACCGCCCGAGCGATTTACGCGATCGGACTCTTTCCACTCCGTCGCTACTGGTCCCTCAGGACGCCGACGATCGTTGTCGCAGACGTGCCAGCGACGCCTCAATCTCCTGCTGGATCTCCTCCGGCGAATTGAGCGGCTCACAGGGATTCAGGACCGGCGTCACGACGTGGTCTCCAGGCCCTGACCAGTGAATTGCCCCGTAAGGAGCGGGCTTTCCCGTCTTCAGCAGCATTCCGGCATAAGCGTCGCCACTGCTGTAATGCCAGAACTCGAACGGATACTCGACAAAGCCATTGCGCCGCATCAGTGCCGTGATCTGAATTCGATTCTGCCTGGCCGACTCCGATACCCAGGGCGACAGCATGGGAGTTCGGGCGGACATCTCCAGGTAGGGCCCGCCACGGTCGACTTCGGTGTCGGGACGATCGCGATGGCGGACCGAGATGTCGATGGCGCTGCCGGATGTGTGAGTGCCGACTTTCGGCGTCTGGGCGACCAGCGTCATGCCGCGGTGGAGAAAAAAATCCGGGTCCGGCGTCCTGCCCCCGGTCTCCCACAGCAGTGCGGTGAGAATGGCATCGAAGACCTCCGGCTTTCGTGCCAGAAACTTCTGCATCCTGACGGAACGGAATCCATCCTCGACTCGCATCACCCAGCCACGATCGTTCATTTCGCGGGCCGCCGACAGAAACCCGGCGATCTGACCTTCACGCAGGTAGTAGAGACGTGGCAGATCGAGTGCATGGGGGCGATCTGAGAACTGCACGTCGACTCCGGCTGCTGCCGACGCCTCGGTCAGCGATACCATCCGTTCGCCACACTCGTCCACCGGGTAATTCGTGGCCTGCTGCATGAAATCATATGCCAGTTCCAGCTGACTGCGCCAATACTCGCGACGCGCTGCGTCATCAATCGCTGTTACAGACATGAAATCGGTTCCTCAGTGAATATTTTGGCAGATCCCGCTCCGACTGGATCGGCGATCGTTCAAAAACTCGAAAAACGTGTGTATCCTGCCGTCGTCGAATTGTGTCGGCTGGTCAACGCCGGCGCAGCCCGGCGACTTTGTCGTCGAGCCGCTGGATTGTCAAATGCATCGTGGGAAATATCCCTCGGTATGCCCTCGTAGCTCAGCAGGATAGAGCGTCGGTTTCCTAAACCGAAGGTCGTGCGTTCGAATCGCGCCGTGGGTACTTCCTAAAGCTTGGCAATTAACGACTTTAGGGCAGCGAGTTCATTTGAGGTCAGATTGGCTGCCGGAGTATGTCCCCCCACTAATCCCCCCACAAATGCGCTGGTTTGTGAAGGGGATGCCATGCGGGCGGCAATCTCAGCGGCGGCGCTTTGAGCGGATCGAACGGCTCCATAGTGCTTCTCGGTCGTCGAAAAGCTGGCGTGCCGCATGATGACTTTGAGTGTCTCTGCGGAGACGCCGAGGTTGATGAGTCGTTGAGCACAGCCTCGACGAATGTCGTGGGCGCTCGCGAACTTCATTCGTTGACCGGTGCGTTTGTCAGCATACTGCACAATCACCCCAGCCGCTTTTCCGATGCGACACATGATCCGGCTGAGTCGCTCCACCGAGCATCTTTGCACGGACCTCATCATCGTGTCGCCATTTCGCAACGGATTCTTCTTTAATCGTGTCACCAGCCTTTCCGGGACTCGCTCATTTAGGTGAATCGTCCTTTCCAGTTCGGACGACAGACCAGCCACCCAGTTCCTGACAGCAGCTTCCGACACGCCGCAGACGTCAGCGATGGCTGCATTGCTGTAAGATCGTGCAATTTCGGACAAATTCTCCGGATTCGGACGAAACGAACTCGCGGCTGCGCCGATCTCAAATTCCACGGGGCGCGGGTTCGCGACCCAACCCCGACGGTCCTGCATCGGCACCGATTCAAGAAGTTCGACAAGTCCAGGCATCATTGGAATCTCCTGAACACGGCCGTTCTTTTGAGATGACGGGATCACGATCGTGGGGTAGTGACCTTTCTGAATGGGCCAGACCGGATGGATGCGCCGCGGGTCGTCCCACGAAAAATCCATCAGATCACCGGTTCGAAATCCCGATTCCCACAGAACCTTCAGAACAAAGATCCACGAATCCGCCGAGCCTGTTCCCACGACCGCTTCCGTGGCGTCCAGCATTCGCCGGAACTCGGCCTCGGTAATGGGGCGTCCTTTCATCACTTCATCGGCGTCCAGTTTCTCCAGAGCAGGAACTGCTGACACCCAGCCACGTGAATGGCAGAACCGGATGAACGCCATGACGGCCCCCATCAGACTGTTGACCGTATTCGGCGAACGCGCGTCGTAACGGCATTCGTCGCCGGCCAGCAGTCGCTCCTGCAGATACTCCAGCATGTCCAGC
>SYLK01000012.1 GCA_005809115.1 Planctomyces sp.
ACCGCACTGGCGGAGCTGCTGAGAACAAGTCCCGAGTCGTTCGTGAGCACGTATCAGACCTGCCGTTTTTTTTCTGCCGACAACGGGATTGAAGTGGAGCTGACGGCAACCGGAGACAACGCCTGGTTTGTGGTCGATCCGGCGTCCCAGATGCCGCTGGTGTTGTGGGACCGGCGGCAGCAGGCCGTGCTCGGCGCGACAATCCTGCTGGAACTGCGTACGCAGGGAACGTTGTGGGCGCAGCGCCTGGTCCGGGGCAGCGAGGATCGGGGCAGCGCGGATGGCCCGAATCAGGCTGACTCGGCGACTGTCCGAGACAGCGTGGGCCTGAACGCTCACATCCGGTCGCTGGGCTATGCCCTGGAAGCCGTCGCGGGAGCCCGCGTGGCTCGCTGTGCACATGAAGATGACATCGGCCGCCTGTACTTTCTGCTGCCGCGCGAAACGCAGAGCTTCATGATTCGCGGCCGGACTCTGCCGAATGGCGAGAAACTGTTCCCGGGGGAGTACACAGTGCTGGTCGCGGCAGCCCGAAACCCGGAGTCCGGCGCAGCAGCGCAGCCCTCCGGCAACGCCGAGCGTCCAGGCGGAAATCCGGAAGAGCCACCGTCACCATCCGATGCAGCACGATCGCCGGGAGCCGAAAATCCCGAGGCCAGCCAGTCCGATCCGTCGCCGGAGCAGCCAGAATGACAGCGGAATCAAAAGCTCTGCGAGAGCGTTCGGCGGAAGCCGTGCAGGCCGACGTGGTCCGGCTGCTTGAATCTGAGCGCGACGACGCCGCACTGCTGGAGCAGCTGGAGCAGTTGTCCCGTGCCCGCCGCTTCGACTGGTTGACCTGGCTGTGGGGGCCTGTGCTGTATCAACGCAGTCGAGTGCGATTCGGACCGTTTATCCGAACTCATTTTTCCAGGTTCTCGATCGGTAAACGCGGTGCAATGCGTGCCGTGCCATGGGAGGGCGATGCGGGGCAGCGGCTGGACGCATGGCTGACCGAGGTGGATGCTGCGGACGATTTCTTCCTGTTCCAGCAGCTGTATCACTGGAAACATAGTCAGGGCAGCTTCCGGATTTCCGCATGGGAACCGCGCTGGCGAACCGATCTGCTGCAGGCATTTCGCGAGGCGAGCACGCCGGCGCAGCGAGTTCTGGCACTGCAGAAGTATGATCTCCAGGGCACGCTGGATGAGAATACCGCCGTCGCGCTCTATCAGACGGACCCGGCAGCGGCTGGTCCATTCATCATGAAACACATGGCCTTCCTGTGGGGCAGCGAGAAGCGTCTGTGGGAGAAGCTGATCGCGGCGGCGCACGCCAGGGGCGATCAGCATCTGGGGTATCAGGTTTACCGACGGATGGTCGATGAGAAGCGCTGGCGGGCTGATGCACTGAAGCTGGCCGAAACGGTCACAGATCCGGCAGATCTCTGCCGTGAACTGGGACTTCGGCATCCCGAGGGATGGCGGATCCCTCCTGGAAATACGTTCTCCGTCCTGCTGGAGAAGCGGGGGAGCGACGTGCTCCCGTATGTGAGGCAGTACCTGAGGACCATGTTTCGTTCGTGGCTGGGCTTTCGCGATGGTTATGCCAGACTGATCGCCCTTGCTGCGAAACACGAGTGGTGGGATCTGTGGAGTGCCCTGGTCAGAACCTGTGCCACGGACGCCGAATTCAATCAGAATGTGCGGCGGCTGCTGAAACTGGCCGCCGATTCGCCCGACATCGCGCGGGAGCGGCTGCTGATGCTGGCCGGGGTGGCACGTGAATGGAACTTCGGTCCCTGGGGCATTATTCAGGTCCGGCAGCTGGAAGACGACGTGGCGATTCTGTTCCACGAGCGGTTTCCCGAACTGCTGCGCGGCCCGTTTCGCAGCAGCCTCGCCGTCGGAAATTTCGGCGTATTGCCCGGATTCACTGAGAAACTGCTGGCGGCAGCGGACGAACAGCTGATCGACTTTCTGGCCAGCCGTCTGATCACCCGGACGGCATCGCCCTGGGGCTTCGGTGTCGAGCAGCTCAGAGCCGCCGAGAGACTTTCGCAGTACTATGAGGGATTCCGGGATGACGAAGCGCGATTTTCCGCCAGGGCCGTCCGAGTCCTGAGTCAGGTGCCGGCGTATTCGATCCGGCAGTACCATCAGCTGATTCGCACCAATCGTCTGGCGCGGTTGTTTTATGCACGCTCCGCGTCGGGATTTCTGGCCGACGGCGCCGGAATACGGAATCTGCTCGAGTCGCCCGAGATCCATGCCCAGGCGCTGGCTTTCCGAGTGCTGGGGCTGGAAGACCGGACGGCCCGTGATCTGGCAGCCGAGAACCTGGACCTCCTTCTGCCCACACTCCTGCGGGCGCTTCATCGCCGCACGCGCCTGCTGGCATTCCGCGCGCTGGAGAACGCGGCCGGAACCCCGAACCGTGCCCGCCGGATCCATGACCGTTGCCGGGAAGCACTGGATCTGCCCGACCGGAAGTACCCCAAAGAACAACTGGTGGGACTGATCGGGCGCCTGCTGCGGCGCTGGCCTGAACTGTGTCTGCCCGCGGAACGATGCATCGCCACAACCAGTCCGCGGGAGGTGGCCTGATGTTTTCCTTCGCGGTCGATTACGCCACGCCCAGTGCACTGGAATCCGAACGGGACCGTCAGCAGCTGGGGCTGACTGCCTGTCGCACCCGCCCGGTGCGATTTCATGGCAGAGTCACTGACGGTGTGCTGAGCCTGCGGATGGCACTGCAGGCGCTGGGAGCCGTCGTGTGGTCCCAGGACAGCTGGGCGACCGAACTGGAACATCAGTTCGCGGTGCTGGATCCCGTGATTACGGTGCACCCGGACCAAATCTTCTTTGAAGCTTTCAGTCAGGATCAGAGTGCCTGTGGAATTGTGGTGGTCGATCGAGCGATCTTTGACACCGAAGGAGAAGTCACCCACGGCACCACCAACGTGGATTTTACCGGCTGGCTGTGGGCCGCCCTGGGTGAGATGCGCACCGGTCGCGAGACATGGCTGAGAATTGAGCCGGGCGGGTTTGAAGTCCGGACGCAGGGTGGGGGCTGGCGCTACGAGACGAAGGTGGACGTTCCGGACGAGTGGGTCCGCGGATTTCTCCAGCTGCAGGGCGCAATGGCGCTCCCCGGCACCCGGCTCCGCTGCCGTCCGGTCGACCTGCTGGCTGCCATCAGGTTTCTGAGCTTCAACAAGGCCCGAGTTTCACCAAGGGCATTGCGGTTCGAATTGCCTCCGAATGAAGACGCGAGAATGGTGCTGGAACCGTTTGAGCACACGATTCGCCTGAAGGGCGCCGGGCATCAGAGTGAGTCACTGCGGCGAATCCGGACCTGGGGACGTCGCAGACTGAAACTGCTGGAACCCCTGCTGCCCAGTGCAGATTCGGTGGAAATTTTTCTCAAAGGGCGTGCCCTGCCCACGTTTTATGCTGTCCAGCTGCCGGGCGTCACATTTCTGCTGGGCCTGACTGGCTGGTCGTCACAGCGTTGGACAGGCAGTGGCAGCTTTGATCGGCTGGTCGCGGACACGGGCACCGACGAGTCGCTGGTGCAGTCTGCGCTCGAAAAGCTTCGCTCCCGCATTCGGTATCCAGTGGCTGGTCTGGCCGACGATCTGGGTGTCCGTCCGGAAGTTGCCTCAAAGCTGCTGGCCGTTCTGTGCCAGCGCGGACGAGCGATGTACGATCTGCAGCGAGCGGAATACCGGCACCGGGAACTGTTCGAATCGCCTCCGGATCCGGCCCGGCTGTTTCCACCAGATCCGCGTCGCGAGGCGGCTGGTCGGATTCTGGCCGACCAGCAGGTCAAAGTCGAACGCTGCGAAATTCGGGAAACCCGCAAGCAACGCCGTCTGAAGACGCCGGAGGGAAAAGTGACCGTCGACACCGTTGTGCGGGACTGGGTGATCTGCGGGACCGTTTGTGGTCAGCCGGAGAGCTCAACGGAGATTGTGCTGGACGACAACGGTCGGATCATTTTCGGTCGGTGTGTCTGTCCCTTCTTTGATCACAATCTGATGAATGCGGGACCGTGTGAACACATGCTGGCACTGCGGATCGCCAGTGACGAGCAGCGGCAGCAGCACGACACTTGAACTCATGCGTCGCGGCGAGTATACATCGAAGTCAGCCCGGTGGGCCGCAACCAGCCGTGATGCCGCGGTGTTTCGCCGCGGTGGCGCTTTCTGCTCATCACATCGCCGCGGTTTCCACGTACGCAACGTGGAAGCCACGAGTCCAGAGCCTTGCAAGTGGTTCCCCACCCGGGCATTTCTCAGCGCAGGAGAATCATCGGTGTTTCTGATCCTGCGGATCTGGAATCAGCTGCCACTGGAACGCTGGATCAGAAGGCTGCCGACAGTCCTGCAGATCCCGCTGCTGGTGCCTTTCATCTTTGTCCTGCTCTCCGCAATTCTGATCGAAGTTTCTGCGCGCACTCTTGTCGGTCTGGTGCGGGGAATCTGGTTTCGCATTCATCCGGGCCGGGCGTCGCGTGACATTGCCGGAATCGCCGGAGAGGCTGACCTGGACACCGTGAGCGAAGCGGTTGCGAATGAAGGACAGGCATTGCGGGAGCATGGTCGCCGCCTGATTCTGCATGACCAGCGTCTGCTCCCCCGGCCGAAGCCGCCGGCGAACGTGTGGCCGCGTCCCCGACGCAGAAAGGTCATGTCGCGGGAGGATGCCTCGCGGCTGTTTTCCGCGACGCTGCGGACGCGGGACCGCCGGATTCGCGACCTGTTGCCGGATGAGGCACAGCTGCAGCGATTCGCCCTGCCTGTCTGGAAAACCGAACAGGATGTCGCGGACGCCCTCGAACTGACACTCGGAGAACTGCGACACTTTTCAATCCACCGCGAACGGGATCCGGTCTGTCACTATGTGTCGTTTACGATCCCCCGACGCAGCGGCGGCCAACGGCTGATCATGGCACCAAAGTGTCGGCTGAAGCACATTCAGCGGCGGCTCCTGCGAGAGCTGGTCGCTCTGCTGCCGGTTCACGAACAGGCGCACGGTTTCATCACGGGCCGCTCCATCAGTACTGGCGCCGCAGTGCACGTCGGACGGGCGATTGTACTCAAACTGGATCTCAGGGATTTCTTCCCGTCTGTGACGTTCGCGCGGGTCAGAGGGCTGCTGATCGGGTTCGGCTATGGTTACACGGTGGCCACCGTACTGGCCGTGCTGATGACGGAAGCTGAAAGGCAGCCGGTGCAGCTGGATGACCGGATGGTGTACGTGCCGGTGACACCACGACATTGTGTGCAGGGTGCTCCGACAAGTCCCGGTCTGTGCAACTCGCTCTGCCTGCGACTGGACCGCCGGCTGGCCGGTGTTGCCCGCCGGTATGGATGGAACTACACGCGGTATGCGGACGACCTGACGTTTTCAGGCGATGCGGTGCAGCACTGTCACACCATCCGGCGATTCGCGGAACACATCTGCCGCGCTGAGGGGTTTCAGATCAACGCGGAAAAGACGCGAATTCAGCGTGCCGGTCAGCGCCAGACAGTGACGGGTGTCGTGGTGAATCAGACAGCCGGTTTGTCCAGAACCCGGAGGCGACTGCTGCGGTCCACGATCCACCGTCTCAGCCGGAAGTCCGCTGTGCCGGCGACGGCAACTCCTCAGCAGGTCAACGGCTGGCTGGCATATCTGCGAATGCTGAATCCCGATCAGGCGCGTGTTCTGCAGCAGCGCTGGGGGCAGGCCGAACGCTGATCTGACAGCCATTTGTCAACGTTCAACTTTTCCGGGCGCAATCCGCCCGGCATTCGAGTAATTACTCCGGAACACCTGCATGCCTCTGACTGAGCCATCCGTTCGGGCCGCCTATGCCGCTGCCCGTTCCAGATATCAAGACCTGGGCGTCGACAGCGACCTGGCACTGCGGCGACTGGCCGAAAT
The DNA here is from genome assembly GCA_005809115.1 of Planctomyces sp. Lineage (GTDB taxonomy): Bacteria > Planctomycetota > Planctomycetia > Planctomycetales > Planctomycetaceae > F1-80-MAGs062. Next base: position 5,913 of record SYLK01000012.1, read on the forward strand.
CCCCCTGTCGCTGCACTGCTGGCAGGGAGACGACGTGACCGGATTCGAACAGACTGCTCAGGAAATCGGCGGCGGACTGGCCGTCATCGGGCGCTACCCCGGGAAGGCGCGGAATGCGGACGAGCTGCGGTCCGATCTGGAAATGGCACTCGGCCTGATTCCGGGGCAGCATCGCCTCAGTCTGCATGCCAGCTATGCCGAGACGAACGGGCAACAGGTGCCACGTGATGAACTGCAGCCCTGCCATTTTCAGGGCTGGATGGACTGGGCACAGCAGCAGGGCCTGGGGCTGGACTTCAATCCGACGTATTTCGCCCATCCGCGGGCGGCCGACGGTTTCACGCTGACGCATCCGGACGCGGGGATTCGACGCTTCTGGATCGATCATGGCATCGCGTGTCGCCGGATTGCCGCCGCCATGGGGCAGGCGCAGGGCAGCGCCAGTGTCTGCAATATCTGGATTCCCGACGGGTCCAGGGATCAGCCGATCGATCGCAGCGGGCCGCGCAGACTGCTGGCGGAATCACTGGACCTCCTGCTGGCGGAACGGCTGGATCCTGCGCAGATGCGGGACGCGGTCGAGTGCAAGCTGTTCGGTCTCGGCTCCGAAAGCTACGTGGTCGGTTCCCACGAATTCTACCTTGGTTACGCGATCACCCGAGGCACCATGCTGTGTCTGGATTCCGGCCATTTTCATCCAAC
>SYLK01000141.1 GCA_005809115.1 Planctomyces sp.
ACTGCGGGCCAGCAGCCGGGCCAGCTGATATCGTCCCAGCGGGAAGTCACCGGTCTGGCGAAACGCGAATTCGGCCTGAGCCTGATCTTCGCTCCGCAGATGACAGCATCCAATGTGATACCAGCAGACGGAAGCTGGCGGATTCTGGTCAGGCCGCGCCAGTCGAATCGCTCGATGATACTCCTCAACCGCCAGCGGCAGCTGACCCAGGCGATCAAGGCAGATGGCCCGATGGTGCGCCAGCTCGAAGGATCCCGGATGCTGTCGGATCGCCTCACGGCAGCACAGCTCGGCGGCAGAAAAAAACCCGAACGCCAGATAGCGGTCCGCCAGGGACGACAGTGCTTTCGGGCGCCCCTGCTGAACTTCCCGCTGCAGCCGCTCAATCTCAGCCCGATTGACGGAACTGACGTAGTCGAGTGCGGGAGCGACCGGCTGTGGTGCTGCCGACGGGAGCACTGCCAGGGCAGCCAGCCCCAGCGCTTCGATCACAACAATGGCACTCAGGATCTGCGTGAATCGGTGCATTGGCCGGCCCTGACGGTCATTTCTGATGGTGCTCTACGTCTGGCCTGATCTGGTCCGCGGAACTGAGCCAGGCCGTGATTCGTCCCAGACGCTCGAACGGGCTGCCGAGATGCAGCCCCCCGGCGACAATGTCGTCGCGGTTGTCATTGTTCAGATTTCCGCAGGCCACGGTCACCAGATGAATCGGATCACCCGCGATCTGCCATGTCTGAAAGTTCTGCTGGCCGTCGTTCTCGAGCCAGACGATGCTGGGATTCTCCGGACGCTCCCAGTCGTTGGTCATGCTGACAAGCACCACGTCAACGTCACCATCGGCGTCCAGGTCGCCGGGCGCTGCGGCATATGTACCACCGAAGTTCGCGATTCTGTGGCCTTCGAACTTCCATGACCCCTGATTCTCGAACCACAGACATCCATGATACGGCTGCGGATACGCGTGCCGATCTTCGAGATTGTCGCCACACGGCAACAACAGGTCGACATCGCCGTCAAGATCAAGATCACACTTCACCAGCCCGGCGCTGCCGAGATCGTAATTCATTGTGCGGAAAAGCAGTCTCGCGGCAAACCGGCCACTGCCAAGGTTTTCGAGTCCGTAGAGTTCCTCATCCTCCTGAGAAAATCCGGTAGCGATGTCCAGATCGCCGTCGCCGTCGAAATCCGCCAGCGGGACATGGATCGCGCCCGGGCCTTCCAGAATGAAGTGCTCGCGGAAGCCCCCGCCACCCAGATTCTCGAGCCAGAGAATCTCACCGCGGGCATAGCCAAATACAGCCACCGCCAGGTCCAGGTCGCCGTCGCCGTCGAGATCCCCCGCCTGCACATCAGCGACCCGGCGCACATCATCGAGTATCACGTGCCGAACGAACGTGTCACCGACGCGTTCCCCCCACACGACGCTTCCAACCACACCATCGTCCGGCCAGAGATTACCCAGAACCGACACCACCACATCCAGCGATCCGTCCTGATTCAGGTCCACGACGGTCACGTGTGCCGGAGCGACCAGATCATCCAGCAGAATCTGTTCCGGTTGCCAGGTTCCGAGCGGCGACTGCCGCTGCCACACAACAGCATTCTTCACGACATCGCAGGCGACGATGTCACTGATGCCGTCACCGTCGAAGTCCGTGATCTGCACATTGGTGATCAGCGGCGGAATCTCGAACGGGCCGCCCAGGGCCACCTTTGTCAGCGGCAGACGGGAATCGGCGAACGACGTACCCCCGGAAAACCCCGACGACGGCGCGACGGGATCCGTCGCAAAGAACGCCGGAAATGACGGAACCGTGTTCCAGCCGATCCAGGGGATGACAATGGCCACGATCAACAGCGCCGGCCACAGGGCCACGGATTTTTTTCGCGTCATCCGATCCGATCCCGTTGAACGGCCTGCCTCAGTCCCCTGATGCCTGATGTTCCCTATGCAAGTGCGGAGCGGCAGATCCATTGTGGACGTCCATTGTTGACATTTTTGTCCGGAACGTCAATTATCAGAACACCGGGATGTGACCGCCGGAGCGTTATCGGGACGGCATCTTCGTGGGACGTCCCGCCTTTGTCGGACGCTTCCGGGCGTGCTGTGCCATTTTCCGCCTGGCACGAACCTCTGATACGAAAACCAGTCCATGCCTTCCCAGACGCGGTCTGCAGCATCAGCCAAACACAAGGGGAGAGCCATCTCTGCCGCAGCCATCGTGGTCTGCTGCGCGGCCATGGCGCTCTGGATCGTGGCTGGCAGACGGCAGTCCGCAGTTCCCGAGCGCCGTCCGGCGCCGCTCGGCACTGTCGCCCCGGAACAGCTTCTGCAACAGGCACGGGACGCCTTTCGTCGGCAGGATTATCCGGCCGCGGAACGAATTGCGGCGAGGATTTCCGAGGATGCTCCGGAAGCTGCTGCAGCCCTGGTGCTTGCGGGTGATTCGGCCGCCCGACAAAAGCAGTTCGAGCAGGCTCTGCGTTACTATGCGCGCGTGGTCGCCGACGACAGTGCGGAATCCATTGCCGCCGCGCTCTCCCGGGGACTGGTGCATAAGGAACTGGGGCACGCTGCTGAAGCCGAAGTGGCGCTGCGTACCGTGCTGAAACACGATCCTCGGAATCTTCCCGCCCACAATGGCCTGGCACACCTGCTGGGTGTTTCCGGTCGCAGCTGGGAAGCCGTGCCTCATTTTCTGGAGCCGGTTCGCCAGTCTCAGTTTGGTCTCCAGCATCTGCTGCTGCTCGGGAGCATGGCACCGATTGTGCAGGATCCCGAGCTGCTCAGTCGCTGCCAGCAGGCCCGCCCCGACAATCCTGTCCCCCTCACCGGACGGGCGCGGCAGATCATGTTTGAAAGCAGCCAGTTCGATGAGGCGCGACGAATCCTGGAACGGATTGTCCGCAGTGATCCCGGCCAGGCGGAAGCCCAGGCTCGGCTCGGCCGAATCCTGATCCAGCGCGGCACACCGCAGGAAATCCTGGTGTGGCACCAGCAGCTGGAGAAAGCCGGCCATGACGACCCGCAGGTCCAGGCAGAAATCGATCAGCACCCCGAAATCTGGGTCGTTCGTGCTGAATGGGCTCAGCAGGCCGGCCAGCCTGAAGCGGCCCTGCGATGCTGCTGGGAAGCCGTGAAACGTGATCCGGATCACCAGGTGGCCAACTATCAGCTGGGACTGGGCCTGAACCGACTGCAGCGCAGTGACGAGGCGCAGCCCTTTCTCGCTCGCGGCCAGCTGCTGTCGGAATTGAGCAACACAGCGGGCCTGATCACCACGGGCCTGATTGGCGCTGATCGACCGCAGCCGGAACATGTGGAAACGATGGCCCGGACAGCTGAAAAACTTGGCAGGATCTGGGAAGCCTGGGGCTGGTGTCAGGTGGCACGACAATCTCCGCCGCTGCCGGCGTGGGCCAGCGAGCTGGAGGCCCGCGTGACTCCGCTGCTGAACCCTGATCTGCCCCGCACGCTGGTCACCGCCAGTCCCGCGATGTCGGTCGACCTGTCCACATGGCCTCTGCCGCAATGGTCAGCGCCAGAGGTGCCGGCCACTCCGGAATTCCGTCCGGATACTGACTCCGCCGTGATTCCGTCCGCAGAACAGGCGATTCACTTTCGCGATGTGGCGCAGGAGGCAGGCTTGTCATTCGTCTATTTTCCCGGTGCCGAACTGACCGCAGCGACCGGGCGGATGTATGAGACCACCGGAGGAGGCGTGGCGGTGCTGGATCTGGACTGCGACGACTGGCCAGATCTGTACTTCACTCAGGGCAGCGACTGGCCCCCGGGCAGTGGCTCGGTGCATCGGCTGGATCGAATATTCCGCAACAGCGGCGGCACGAAGCTACTGGACGTGACGGAATCCGCAGGCATTTCTGAATCCGGCTTCAGTCAGGGTGTCACCGTGGGGGACTTCAACAACGACGGATTTCAGGATCTGTACGTGGCCAACATCGGTGGCAACAGATGTTTCCGAAACAACGGCGATGCCACATTCTCGGATGTTACTGATGTCACCGGCACCGCCGGCGATCGCTGGACAACCAGCTGCCTGATGGCCGATCTCAACGGTGACCGACTGCCGGATCTGTACCAGGTGAATTACCTTTCCGGTGATGATGTCTTCAGCCGCGTCTGCACCCACTCCAGTGGCGTCTCCGCCGGATGCGGGCCGGAACATTTCCCCGCGGCTGGTGATCTGGTCTTTCAGAATCTCGGGGATGACCGTTTTGTGGACTGCACCAGTGGATTTGATCCGGCAGCACTCCGCAGAAAAGGGCTGGGCATCGTCGCTGCGGACTTTTCAGGTTCCGGTGCGCTGGACCTGTATGTCGCCAATGATGCCGAACCCAATTCCTTCTTCGTCAATCAGTCCGCCGCATCGGCCGGCGAAATCCGGTTTACCGAACAGGCGCTGGCAGCCGGCATCGCTTTCGATGGACAGGGCCGCCCTCAGGCCGGCATGGGCATCGCGGCCGATGACGCCAGTGGCGATGGCCGCATGGACCTGTTCGTGACAAATTACTACCTCGAATCCAATACGCTGTATCAGCAGCAGACCGCGATGACGTTCACCGATGTCTCGCACATGGCCCGGCTGTCCGAGCCTTCACACTTCCTGCTGGGCTTCGGAACTCAGTTTCTGGATGCCGATCTGGACGGGTGGCGGGATCTGGTCGTGGCCAACGGTCACGTCCACAATCTGTCCCGCGCCGGGATCCCCTGGCAGATGGAGCCGCAGCTGTTCCGCAATCAGGGAAACGGTCAGTTCGAACTGGCGGCAACCGCCGGGAACTACTTTCGCGGCAGATTCCTCGGGCGCGGCCTGGC
>SYLK01000142.1 GCA_005809115.1 Planctomyces sp.
ATCGCCGAACATGTTTTCGGTCACGATCACGTCGAAGCTGTGCGGTCGCTGCACCAGGTACAACGCTGCGGCATCCACATAGATTCGTTCGGTGGCCACGTCGGGGAACTCCGCTGCCACACGGTCGAAAATCTGTCGGAAGAACACCATGGAAGGCAGAACATTGGCCTTGTCGACGAGTGTGACCCTGCATCGCCGCGACTGCGCCAGTCGAAATGCCGCGCGGCAGACGCGTTCCGCACCGTGTCGCGTGACCCGCAGGACATCACGGACTTCGTCACTGGCCGGATCTGCCTGCGAGATCCTGGCAGAGAAAAGTCCTTCTGTGCTTTCGCGGACGATCACAAAATCGATTTCGCCGGCAGCGCAGCGTTTCAGAGGTGAATCGTCCGGATGAGCAAGACGGATCGGGCGGATGCCGGCATACAGGTCGAGTCGCTCGCGCAGGTCAATCTGGGGCGTCATTTCCCTGCCGTCGGGCCAGCGTACGTTCGGCAGTCCCATGGCTCCCAGCAGGACGGCGTCGCTGGTGCGGCAGGCGTCGAAGGCGGCCCGGGGCAGCGGATCTCCTCCGCGCAGGTATTCCGCGGCGCCCACGGCGTATTCGGCCATCCGGAAGCGGATGCCCGTCAGGCGGGAATTCACCGCTGTCAGAACGCGGACTGCTGACGCTGTCACTTCCGGCCCGATGCCGTCACCGGGCAGGACCGCGATCCGAAACTCCGTCATTGAGCGGCTGCCTGCTGATTGTCCCAGAGCGCGCTGACGAGGCGAATCTGATCGTACGGCACGTGACCCTCCAGATATTCGAAAATCGGTTTCAGTTTTTCATTCCCCACATGTCCGATGGCTGCCAGCACGCGCTGCTGCACATCCGCAGTAACCCAGGAATCGATATTCGTCAGTCGCTGGTGGCGGATATACTTTTCCAGATACTCGCAGACTGTGCCCATGGATCGGCCGAGATCGCGGCAGATGTCATGCAGCGATTCCTGTCGGCGGAACAGTTCGAAATACGCGGCGGCACGGGCATTCACTGCGGTCGATGGCGACTGTGCTTCTGTGGCTGCCGGCCCGGGAACTGCGGGGGCGTCCGTCTCCACTCCGTTCTGCTCGCACCACTGGCGAATCGTGAACAGCACCACGGGGCCGAATTCGTCGAGTTTCTGCCGGCCCATGCCATAAATCTGCTTCAGCGAATCCAGGCTGGTCGGGCGTACGCGGGCCAGTTCTCGAAGGGTGGCATCTCCAAAAATGATGTAAGGCGGAACCTGCTTCTGCACGGCGAGTCGGGTTCTCATCCCACGCAGGTCGTCGAACAGCGCACGACTGACCCCGGCCCATTGGTCATCCAGCGGGCGACCAGAGGGTTCGTCCCGTGTCCGCAGCAGACCTGGTGTCAGACTTCCCCGGAGCACCAGTCGGCCGGAGTCCGTCAGTTCGAGGCAGTTGTATTCACCGGCCTGACGAAGAAACCCCTGAGACACCAGCTGATCGAGCCAGTTTCTGAGCTGCGGTTCCGATTCCTCCTTCAGAATTCCCCAGGTGCTGAGGCGGTCGTGACCATTTTCGACGATCCGCCGGGCCTTCGAACCGCGGAGCACCTGCGCGGTATAGGCGCTGCCGAATCGCTGTCCCTGTCGAACCACGCAGGACAGAATCTTCTGTGCCACAATCAGGCTGTCGGCGACAGGCTGCATCTGATTCAGACAAATATCACAGGCGCCGCAGTTCTCCGCTTCGAGAGTCTGACCAAAATGTCGTACCAGCTGCTGATGGCGGCAGCGAGTATTCATGCAGTAGCGCTGCATGGCCGAGACCGCCTTGCTGCCGGCATCACGAACGGCCGGGTCCTCAATGTCCCGCATCAGGTATTCCCACGTCTCGACGTCGCCCGCCGAGTACAGCAGTGTGCATTCGGCTTCCAGTCCGTCACGCCCCGCGCGACCACTTTCCTGCTGGTAGTTTTCCAGTGACCGCGGCATTTCAGCATGAATCACGAAACGCACGTTGCTCTTGTCAATGCCCATTCCGAAGGCGACTGTCGCCACGATGATCTGAATCGTCTCATCAATGAAGGCATCCTGACTGCTGCGGCGCGCCGCGTCGGGAAGTCCCGCGTGATACGGAAGCGTGCGGTACCCGAACCCGTTGAGCGCTTCACTGGTGGCCTCCACATTGCGGCGACTGATACAGTAGATGATCCCGGATTCATTCTGGTGCCGATCGAGGATCCGGCGGATCTGGCCGAGCGCGTCGGAGCGGCGCTCCACGCGATACCGCAGATTCGGACGGTCGAACGAACCAACCAGCAGGTCAGGATTCGCCAGCTGGAGCTGCTGCACGATGTCGTTGCGGACGGCTTCGGTCGCCGTGGCTGTGTAACCGTGCACGGCGACCCCGGGAAACTCCTGCCTCAGACGGCAGAGCTGCCGGTATTCGGGGCGGAAGTCGTGTCCCCACTGGCTGATGCAGTGCGCTTCATCAATGGCGAAGAACGAGACCCCGGCAGCTCGGAGAAACTCCAGAGTGCGATCCTGCACCAGCCGTTCCGGTGCGATATACAGAAGTTTCAGCTCCCGACGCCGGAGCCGGCCGGCCACCGACGATTTTTCCTGACTCGACTGCATACTGTTGATGCAGTCGGCGGCGACCCCCA
>SYLK01000143.1 GCA_005809115.1 Planctomyces sp.
AACGGCTGTTCCGCGGCAGACAACTGAGTGGCTCCGAACCATTGATGAAAGCCTGCGGGACCGCATCGGGGCGACGGGGCTGATTGAGGCTCGCCAGACTCGTCAGCTGGGGGAGTTCATCACCCAGTATCTTGCCAGCCGGATAGATGCAGCTGAGAGCACTCAGGTGAAGTGGCGAATTACGGCAGGACATCTGACGGCACACCTCGGGGCGAAAAAGCTGGTCCATGCCATCACGGCCGGGGATGCCCAGGAATTCCGGCTTTACCTGACCGGGAAAGGACTGGCTGAGAACACCATCCGCAGTAACATCGCGGTGGCGAAAATGCTGTTCAACGGCGCGAAGCGGTGGCGGCTGACCGAGAGCAACCCCTTTGCGGGCCAGAAGGCCACAACGCTGGCGAATCAATCGCGGTTCCGGTTTATCAGTCACCAGGACACCCAGCGGCTGCTGGAGGCGGCTCCGGACTGGCAGTGGCGGCTCATCATCGGCTTGACCCGATACGGTGGCCTGCGGTGCCCCTCCGAAGTGCAGCTGCTGCGGTGGAGCGATATCGACTGGGCGCGGCAGCGGATAACGGTGACGTCCCCCAAAACGGAGCATTCCGGCAAGGAATCGCGACAGGTCCCCCTTTTCCCGGAACTGCAGCAACTGCTGTCAGACGGCTTCGAGATGGCTGAGGAAGGGGACGAACACGTCGTCAGCCGGTATCGGACGGCAGGCCAGAACCTGCGAACTGGCCTCGCCAGGATCATCCGACGCGCTGGCCTGACACCCTGGCCGAAGCTGTTCCAGAATTTGAGAAGCACCAGGGAGACGGAACTGGTGGAAACGTACCCGATTCACGTGGTCACGGGATGGCTCGGCAACACGGCCAGCGTAGCGCAGAAGCACTACCTGCAGACGACCGAATAGCACTTCGAAAAGGCGGTGCAAAATCCGGTGCAGCAGGCGGCCGCAGGCTCTAGAAATGCACCGCTTTTTGCACCGCCTGTACTGAACAGAAACGCGGAAACCCCTGAAAAAGCTGAGTTTTCAGGGGTTTCCAGTTACCCCGCAGGGACTTGAACCCCAACCAACAGATCCAGAATCTGTCGTGCTACCGATTACACCACGGGGTAAAACAATCAGGAGATGCAGGCCTTGCAGTCACCGTTCTGCAGGCAGCTGACTCTCCACGTTCGAATTGTATCGGGATGCCCCGATCGTGTAAAGTGCTCATTCCACCGATCGCCTGACAGACACTGCGAACAAGAACGGGGTTCCCGGAAAATGTGGCCTGAAGGTGACCAGACTCTGAATCTGCTGAAAAAGGCCGCTTCGGGCGATTCCCTGGCAGTCAATCACCTGATGGATCGCCATCGCGAAGCCGTCCGACGCATGATTCGGATGAGACTTGATCACGCGCTGGCGCGGCGGGTCGATGCCAGCGATGTCGTTCAGGATGTCCTGCTCGAAGCGTCTCAGCGACTTGACGAGTACATCCGGAATCCGGGGATGCCGTTTCATCTGTGGCTGCGGCAACTGGCCAAAGACCGGGTGATCGACATGCACCGCCGCCACCGCGCAGCTCAACGCCGCAGTGTTGACCGCGAAAAAGACCTTCAGAGCCTCAATCCCGATGAACGCTCGAGCGCTGATCTGGCACAGCTTCTGCGAGATGCCGAACTCACTCCGGCCGCAGCCACGATTCGCAAGGAAATGGTCCAGCGATTCCTGACGGCGCTCGATGAACTTGAGGAGAATGATCGAGAAATCATCGTGATGCGGCACTTTGAGCAGCTGGGGAACGCCGATGTGGCCACGGCGCTCCACCTGACACCACCCGCTGCGGGAATGAGGTATCTCCGCGCCATCCGTCGACTCCGCGAAATCCTCGGCAGCGACGCCAGCCAGGGTTCACAGTGAGAGCCTCTCACAAAACCGGGACTGGCTCCCACGATCCAGCGAAAAGCCCGTAAAAACATGAACACCAGAGGTGTGCCTCTCCCGGGCTTTCTTCCGCCGTTTTTTTCCGTGTCCCGGTTCTTTCCGCCGTTTTTTCCGGCAACCGTCTGCGTCGTGCTGGATTTGTCAGCCTGTGATTGCCAGTCTTCCCTGAAATCCCATTTTATTGTATCGTCAGGTTGCGCAGAATTTGCAGTGTCCGTGGAGACAAGCGACGCCACTGCGGAAATGGCAAAAATGGTTCTGAGGCAAGCTGCTGGAGTTCGATTCTTAAACTGCCGATCCCTGAACAATCGATGGTTCTTCAGATTGTCTCGTTCGCGTCATGTATTCTGACGAGTCTGCCATGAGCACCGAATTGAAACCTGGCACATTGCAGCGAGGTGGGACGCAGGTTGCTCCGCCGCCGGCTGGAACGGACACATGGGGCTTTACTCCACTGCCGTACCGCGAGGTAAAACGTCGCTTCTGGCACATTTGTCCCGGGATTCTGGCGTTCGGGCTGCACCTGTTTTCTCACCGTGACCCCATTTCTCCCACATTGCGCTGGATTATTCTGGGCTGCTGTGTGGTGATCGGGATGAGGATTCTGGCAGGATTTCGGCAGGTGCGACGTCGGGGTGAAGGTGCCGGAGTCGCGGCGGTTTCCGGGTATGCGTTGTCGGTGCTGCTGACGGTACTGGTGTTTCCGGGCGACCTGGAGATCGGGGTTTCGGTGTTGTCAATCCTGGCGTTTGGCGACGGGTCAGCGACGCTTCTGGGGATGATGTTTCGCGGCCCGCGCCTTCCGTGGAATTCGGCCAAATCGTGGAGTGGCCTGACGGGGTTCACCGTCGTGGGCACGTTGATGACCAGCTGGATCTACTGGGGCGAAACTCGGAATCCGGAATCACTGAGTCCGGCGGTGAGTTTTCTGACTGCGATGCTGCTGGTTTCGCCGGCCGTGGTGGCAGCGGCGCTGGCGGAGTCGCTGCGAAGTCGCGTGAACGACAACGTGCGCGTGGGGATCGTCTCGGCAGCGGTGCTGGCGAGTGTGCATTTTCTGTTTCGTACGCTGTAGCGTGGCGATTCTGACGACCTGACGCGAGCCCCGAATCCATGACCGTGTTTTCAGATGACGCGGCGGTGATGCAGTTTGCGATGCGGCTGGCGGAACGTGGAACGGGACTGGTTGAGCCAAATCCGGCGGTGGGTGCGGTGATTGTCAGCGGGGCTCGCGAGCTGATTGCTGCGGGCTGTCATGAACGGTTCGGTGCGGCTCACGCGGAAATTTGTGCGATTGAGGCGGCGGGAGAGCGTTGTCGCGGCGCCGACCTGTTTGTGACGCTGGAACCCTGCAGCCATTTTGGAAAGACGCCACCTTGTGCGGATGCGGTGATTGCTGCGGGATTTCGCCGCGTCGTGATCGGCTGCGAAGACCCGGCGCCCCACGTTGCGGGCCGCGGAATCGCGCGACTGCGTGAGGCCGGAGTCGAAGTGGTGACTGGAGTCTGCGGCAGCGATGCGGAGCGACTGATTGCTCCATTCCGGATGTTGTTCTGCAGTCAGCGGCCGTGGGTCCATGCCAAGTGGGCGATGTCTCTGGACGGTCGCATCGCGACGTTCCGTCGTCATTCGCGGTGGATTTCCTGTCCGGTCTCGCGCGGATACGTCCATGATCTGCGGGGGCGAATGGATGCGATCATTACGGGATCAGGAACGGTGCGGGCTGATGACCCACTGCTGACAGCGCGGCCGAGCGGTCCACGGACGGCAGTGCGAGTGATTCTGAATGCACGCGGCGATTCGATCACACAGCATTCACGACTGTGGCAGTCGGTGGCGGAGGCACCGATTCTGGTATGTGTCTCGGACGCCGCGGACGCCGCCACGCTGACTGCCCTGCAGAGACGGGGCATCGAAGTGATCAGAATGGCGACCGATGCAGCTGGGCGACTCTGCGTGGCAGACGTGCTGACAGAACTGGGACGGCGTCGCTGCACTCATGTTCTGCTCGAAGCGGGTGCCGCAGTGACAGGCGCGTTTTTTGACGCCGGGCTGATCGATGAACTGCATGTGTTCATCGGGCCAAAGCTGATCGGCGGAGCTGGTGCCATCTCTGCCATCGGCGGCACCGGCCGCGCAGAAGTGCCACAGGTGCCGGACCTGTGCCGGATTCGCTGGTCAGAGTCCGGCACGGACATGCTGGTGCGTGCTGATGTCTGCCGCTGAAGAGTCTGCCGCTGAAGAGTCTGCCGCTGTGGTGGTCCTGGTCTGGTTACCAGCGATACAGTGCGGTGCCCCACGTCAGGCCAGCACCGAAACCGCACATGACGATCAGGTCACCGCGGGCGATGCGGTCCTGGCGAACCGCTTCATCCAGTACGAGCGGAATTGAAGCAGCGGATGTGTTGCCGACGCGATCGAGGTTGCAGAGGACTTTTTCGCGTGGGATGGCCAGAACCTTCATGGCGTGATCGATAATCCGAATATTGGCCTGGTGCAGTACAAACAGCTTCACGTCCGGCACGTCAACTCCCGCGCGTTCCAGGACCAGCCCGATGGATTCCGTGACTGCCTGACCGGCCCATTTGAAGACGTTGCGACCATCCATCTTGAGGAAGTGCTCTCCGGCCTGAATTGCTTCCGGAGTCAGCGGATTCCGAGTGCCTCCGGCCGGGCGGTCCAGCAGACTTCCGCCGGATCCGTCAGCACCCAGCTGGTAGCAGACGAGTCCCTGTTCGCTGGTGCCGGCTTCGAGGATGACCGCGCCTGCTCCGTCACCGAACAGGGGAGCTGTGCGCTGATCACTGGGTTCAACGATCCGACTGGTGGCGTCTGCACCGATCACCAGAGCCCGTCGGGCATTCCCGGTGGCAACAAATTGTGCGCCGGTCACAAGTGCATACATGAAACCCGAACAGGCCGCCTGAACATCCATGGCGGGGGCGTCCAGTTTCAGTTTGTCCTGAACCAGACAGGCGGTTGAAGGACACGTGTAATCCGGCGTAAACGTGCCCACCACCACGAGATCGATGTCTGCGGCACAGACACCGCCGGCAGCCATTGCACGTCTGGCCGCCTCGACCGCCAGATCGCTGGTGTTTTCAAAGGCGCCGACAATCCGGCGTTCCAGAATCCCGGTACGCTGTTCGATCCAGCCGGGTTCAAATCCGTATCGCCGCTCCAGCTGGTCATTCGTGACGATCTGGTCCGGCACGCACGCACCGACCGACCGAATTCCGACGCCAGTCAGGCGGCAGGTCCGCGAGGACCGACGGAACAATGGCTGGCGTTCGTCTGCAGCACGGCGCTTCTCCGCAGGCTTCGGACTCAGTTCCTGCAGCACCTGTTCGGGATTGATCGAGACCTCGGCAATCTCTGTCATTCGATAGTTCATGCGGGTGGTTTCATTGACGAGGTCAGATTCCCTCGATGATTCGGGTCTCAGACACCACTGCGGCACAGCGGCCGAAAGGCGGTTGAGCAGCCATGGAAACAGGAACCCCAACCGACACAGTCTTCACAGGATAGCGGGCAGGAATGGCATTCTCCCGGACCGCCCGATGGTTGTCACCGCGCTCCCGACCCGTCAACGTCCCCACGCAACGGTTCCCCAGCATACAACGACACGTGCGGGAGTCTACCGAAAACACACGGCAACGGAAATGTCACCAGTGCCGGTTGCGACCCGGATTTGCAGAATTCTCCGTCCAACCGCGACGATAATCGGCAGAAAAATCGGCAGAAACATTCTGCATCCGACTGTCCTGCCGTTCGGAACGCGGCTCTGTCCCGCTGTTCGCGAAGCGGCTGGTGCAGAACGTGGGCCATCACTGGGCGGACATGGGGAGAGCGGTCTGCAATTCGGAAAAAACCGCTACGCCGTTTCCG
>SYLK01000144.1 GCA_005809115.1 Planctomyces sp.
CAGCAGCGTTATGACAAAGACACGCATCACGGGACCAATGCCCACTACCAGCGGATCTGGACGCAGCGCATGACGGAATGTCTGGCCAATTCTGATGCGAATCAGATTGGTGGATTCTTCCTCTGAAGCCGAATTGTCCGCAGGATGTGTGTCAGGGGGTGACCAGCTCACTTTCGGCGTTTTCGCGAATGCGTTTCAGTTTCATGTCGACCTGAACGGTACTGACAGGTCGGAAATTGCTTCGGGGGGCAGTTGTTTCCTTTTCTTCCCGGGTCACGGAGACGACCCACCTGGCGAGGCCGAAGGGAACGTCCGGCGAGACCCAGTATTCTCCGGCATTGGTGGAACGGCTTTCTGCGCGTTCCATGACCAGCTGGCCTTTCATCCGGGTGGCTGACAGAGACAGGCCCGGAGCGAGGACTTCCGGCACATCCGCGGTGGCGACGACTTCCGGACTTTGGTAATTGGCCAGGAGTGAGATGGTAGGGTAGATCACCAGCGCCGGAGTCTGAATTTCCTTCATCTGATCTTCACCCAGTCGGCGATACCCCTTCACAATTGGCAGGAAATCGTTGGGGACGGCATCGGCATCGGCTCGTTCTCCGGTGATTCGGGCTTCCGGCACCAGGACTTTGTAGATGCGGGCGCCGACGGGTCCGGGATCGATTCCGGCGGCACCGGACGTGCCGGTGACAACTTTGATCTCGATCCAGCGACAGGGCTGCGTCCGTCCTTCGTATTCGGCCTGTTCGCGCCCCACCGATTTCAGCGTCAGCTGGCTGGTCCATGTCAGCGGAGCCGGATCCTGTTCGCCGGCGGACTGGGTCAGGGTTCCTTCATATTCCACGGAGGTGCCGTCTTCCGGCAGATTGTAAATCAGACCTTGTCCCGATGCGGCAGGACCGTTCCACAGGCTCGCGCCGCTCACTATCAGTCCGACGGCCAGCTGATTCATCCACCTCATGAGAAGACTGCCCTAAAAAGTTATGGAGTTACCACACTGCCGGCCCCACGGGCTTTCGCCCGCAGTCTGGTGACGTGGACCATGATTTCGACGCACACGATAGCATGTACCGGACAGTTTGTCAGGGAAAACGCGGCTGACGCAAGTGGAATCGGCTGCTGAACCGCCGAATCGGGGGCCATCGGCCGAAACGGGGACCATCCGTGACGGATTGACCACTTCTGCCGAACGGCTGATTGGTGCGGTGGTGCGGCGGGCACAGTTGATGAATCGACGCGATCGCGATACCCTCACGACAGTTCCTGTTGCCCCGGGTTTGTGTGTGCGATTCGGATGACGGAACGCAATTTTCTGAAGGGTGTTTGTACGATGGCTTCGCCGCTGTTTGATCTGACGGGTCGTGTGGCGCTTGTGACCGGCGGCAGCAAGGGCCTGGGTAAAGCGATGGCCCGCGGGTTCGCTGAGGCCGGGGCGGACGTGGTCATCTGCAGTCGCCACGAAGACGAGCTTCGCCGAGCGCTGCCGGAAATTCTGGAAGGAACATCTGTGCGGGGACGCTGGTTCGTAACGGATATGACGGATCGTGCCGACGTGCTGCGTCTGGCTCAGTCCTCGCTGGAGGCGATGGGGCGGGTCGACATTCTGGTGAACAACGCAGGTTCCAATGTTCCGCAGGAAATCGATCAGATCGACGATGAGCGCTGGGACATGCTGGTGGAGCTGAACCTGACATCATGCATGGTGTTGTCTCGGGCACTGGTGCCGCAGATGAAGGCTCGTCGCTGGGGACGAATTATCCATATTTCTTCGATTATGGGGCTGAGTTCACGATCCGGTCGCAGCGTCTATTCCGCCACGAAGGCCGCGCTGATCGGGCTGGCTCGTTCGATGGCGCTGGATCTCGGTCCGTATGGGATCACCGCGAACTGCCTGGCCCCGGGGCCATTTCTGACCGACCTGCCGACGAGCGTGCTGAGTCCGCAGGAGCAGGCAGCCTTTGCGGCCCGGACCGCGGTCGGGCGCTGGGGGGATCCGCGGGAACTGGCCGGGCCGGCGCTGCTTCTCGCCAGTGAAGCCGGCAGCTACATCACGGGAGCAACATTGGTTGTCGACGGCGGAACGCTGTGCAGTGCGTTCTGACGCCATCGGCAGGGTTCTGATGTCGGGGGCAGACGCGATTGACGCAATTGTCAGGAATCACTCCGTTTTCACCGGCCGCCCGCAGGATTGTGGCGCGCTGCCGTCAACTGGTGCCGGAACGGCCGTTGCCCAACATCTGGTCGGCGCATCTGGTCCTGTCGCTGCTGCTGGATGAGTCCCTGGCATCTGCGGGGCTCAGGGCGCTTGGGATCACGCGAGAATGGATCGCTGCAGGAAATCTCGGACCGGAAGTGGCTGAGTCGGAGGCACGTGCGGATATCCTGCAGCCGGCCGCTGTGGACGGGCCGTGCGAAATGGCGCCGGGGGGGATTGCGGCCGATGTTCGGGAGGCGTCTGACCCGGACGAATTGACGCGAATTCTGGATCGGGCCGCAGCCATCCGCAGGTCGGAACATGACGAGGGCGGAGATGGAATCTCCAGCACTCATCTGCTGGTGGCTGTGGTGGAGACGAGTGAATTCATCCGCGGACGACTTGCGCGGGCGGGAGTTCTGCCGGCAGATATCCGGCGAGAGACGGGTTGTGAAACCGGGGATCGCCTGCCGCCGATCCCGGCTGAGTTCCGTCTGCAGCTCAGTCCTGACGCGGACTTTGTTGCGGTGCCGTCCGGGACTGCCGCACAGCGGCCTTTCAGCGAGAGTCGGCCGGCCTGCGCTGCGGTTCTTCAGGGTGCCGTGCGGTCGCAGGACGAAATGGCCGTCTGGCGTGTGATTGACGCGAACCTGAATCGGGCGCGTGAGGGACTGCGCGTGCTGGAGGATCATGCGCGCTTCATCGGAAATGACGCAGAGCGGTCGCGAGAGCTGAAGGATCTGCGGCACGGGC
>SYLK01000145.1 GCA_005809115.1 Planctomyces sp.
CACACCAGCGTGAATCTGGTCAGGTGCGCTGCGCTTCCCTGACCAGACAATTTGTTCAAGTTATTTTTTGGCCGGTCCTTACCATCCTTTCCAGCTGCCATCCGCGTGCCGATACTGTCTGAACGACATGCGCTTGTCGTACGGCATTCGGGCTACGTCAGATTCCCTGACTTCAATGCCCAGTCCCGGCCGATCCGGGACACCGACGAACCCGTCCGCAAGTTTCAGATCGTGTTCGACGTATTTGTCGAATTCCCGGAACGCGTCTCCGGAGACTTCCTGAATCAGGAAGTTGCTCACAGCGGAATCAGCCTGCATCAGCGCGGCGAAATGCACCGGACCTCCGGCATTGTGCGGGGCCATCAGCATCTGCGCTTCCGCAGCACGTCGGCTGATATCCAGGAAGTTGTCGATCCCGAAGGCATGGCTGATGTCGGGCTGCAGAAAGGCACAGGCGCGGGCATCAATCACTTCGCAGAAGTCGCGGTACGAAAAGAGCTTTTCGCCCGTGGCGATCGGGACAGGGCTGCGTTCGCTGATCTGTCGCAGTGCTGTGATGGAGCCAACCTTGCAGGGCTCCTCCAGGAACAGCGGGCGCCAGGGAGCCACCATCTGAGCAAACGCGATGCTCAGCTCCGGTGTCGGGCTGCCGTGAGCATCCAGCAGCAATTCAATGTCCGGGCCAACGGCTTCTCGAACGGCCTGCACGATGTCGGTACACAGTTGCAGCTCGCGGCGGTCCATCGACCAGGTGCGCCCTTCCAGCGGATTTCCTTTGAGGCCGCGGGCACCAGCCGCCACGGCGCCGCGCGCCTGGGCGACAGCTTTGTCCACGGACTCGAAACTCAGACCGCCATTGTCGTAAATCAGAATCCTGTCACGCCGCTTCCCCCCCAGCAGCCGCCAGACGGGCACTCCCAGCGCCTTTCCGGCAATGTCATACAGGGCCATGTTGATCGCGGCAATCGCGCTGCCAATCACCGGGCCGCCTTTCCAGGGCAGACGGCTGGTGATGTCTTCGCACAGAGCCGTCACGTTCAGCGGATCGCCGCCGACCAGCAGTTCTTCCCATTCGTGCAGTGCTGTACGCACGATGGGACTCAGCCATTCACCGCTGGCTTCGCCCCAGCCCGTCAACCCGGCGTTTGTTTCGAGCTTCAGAAACAACCAGGTCTTGAAAGCGCTGGAAATCGGCAGGCCGGTTTTCGGATCACGGCGGATCGGTCCGGTATCCACATTGAACATGAACGTTCTGACACCGGTGATGCGGATATCGGATGTCGAGGTACTTTGCGGCTCTGCCCCGGGCACCCAGACGGATCTGGCCATCGCTGCCGCTGCGGCCGCGGTGTTCATGACGAATTGACGACGCCCCTGGCGGGACGGAACGAGTTCCATGTTTCAGTCTCCCTTTCAGATTTCTCGGCCTCACCCACCCGAGGAACATGCGGAAAGTCTACCGCACGTTTGCACCCTCGGGAAATCCGACGCGCGTGGCTGCAGCACTCTGGTACTGTTGCCGGCTGAGAAATAACTTTCACACGGCGATTTGCCCCGCGCTTCACTTCATCCGGTATGAGGAAACTATGGCAGGCCCCAACTATGCGTCACGCAGAACCAGGCTGCTGAGACAACTGACGGCCCATGGAGTCGACAGCATGCTGGTGTCGCAGATATCCGGTGTGCGTTATCTCACCGGATTTTCCGGCGATTCGTCGTGGCTGTTTCTGTCCGAGTCCCGCACTGTGATGGTGAGTGATACGCGGTTCTCGAGTCAGCTGTCCGAGGAATGTCCGGATCTGGAGACCGAGATTCGCGACGCCCGCCGCACAATGAACGACGTGGTCGCCGACGTGATCCGGCGGGCGGCCGCCGCGCAGGTCGCAATCCAGCCCGATCA
Source organism: Planctomyces sp. (assembly GCA_005809115.1). Lineage (GTDB taxonomy): Bacteria > Planctomycetota > Planctomycetia > Planctomycetales > Planctomycetaceae > F1-80-MAGs062. The sequence goes on from SYLK01000145.1 coordinate 1,901, forward strand.
TCTGACTGTTTCACAGTATGAGGGACTTCAGAGTCGGCTGAAGTCCGCTGTCCTGGTGAATCCCGGCCCAGTCGTGGACGGGCTGCGGGAGATCAAGGACCGCTGGGAGCTGGATCAGATCCGGGAGGCGGTGCGGATTGCCGAACGTGGACTGGCCGTGGTCCGCAGTCTCCTGCGGTCGGATCTGACCGAGCGACAGATCCGCTTTATTCTGGAAGACGCCATGCGCGGTTTCGGGGCCGACGGGACAGCCTTCGAGCCGATTGTGGGCGTGGGGTCCACTGGCGCCCTGCCGCACGCCCATGCCGGAGAACGACGTGTCCGGGAAAGTCCCGCACTGCTGATCGACTGGGGAGCCCGTACTCATTCGGGGTACTGCAGCGACCTGACGCGAGTTCTGTTTACCGGTCGGCCCACTCGGCAGATGCAGCACGTCTATCAGATTGTCCTCGAAGCGCAGCAGGCTGCTGTGCATGCCGTTCGTCCCGGACTCAGGTGCCAGGACCTCGATCAGCTCGCGCGAGACCGGATCAGTGACGCCGGGTTCGGGAAATAGTTTGGTCACGGTCTGGGCCACGGCTTCGGACTCGACGTCCACGAATCCCTCCGTATCAGTCCGCTGTCAGAACAGGTTCTGAAACCGGGAATGGTGCTGACGATCGAACCGGGTGTCTATCTGCCCGGAAAATTCGGCGTGCGCATCGAAGATGATGTTCTGGTGACTCCGGACGGGTGCGAGGTCCTGACCAGTTGTCCACGAGATTTCGATACGGCAATGGTCGGATTCCTTGCATAATCCGGTGCCGTCCACGAAGCTTCACGGTGCTGCCGGGCGCCAGTCAATGGCAGGCGAGTCGTCGGTAATGCGTTCTCCCACCAGACCGGTCTCCCGCGGGAGAGATCTCCCACGCGAGATGTCGCAGTGGTCCGAGGTCTGACCGCATTCCGAGGCATACAGAAACGGGAACAGACAAGGGCATTTTTTTCATGGCCAGATCAGCCGAGAATCAGGACGACAAGAGCGGTTCCTTCGACCTGGAGAAGTTTCGGAAACTGCTCCAGTTGATGGAAAAGTACGGAGTCACGGAAGCAAATCTGCAGAACGATCGCGAGTCCTGGAAGGTCCGCCGAGGTCCCCGCAGTATCAAGTACGGTGCTCCGGTGCCGGAATTCTTTTCTGCCCCCGTCACTCCGGGGCCGTCCGGCACGTTCGGGGCCGGGGGCGCGACGTTTTCATCCGGACCACCTGCTGCCAGTGAGAAGCCAGTCGGCGTGACGATCAACGCCCCGACCGTCGGGACGTTCTACACGGCTGCCAGCCCCGAAGACCCGCCTTTCGTCTCAGTGGGATCTGTCGTCCGGCCGGATACCGTCGTCTGCATCATTGAAGCCATGAAGGTGTTCAACCAGATTCAGGCCGAAAAATCGGGTCGCGTCACCGAAATGCTGGTCGAGAACGGAGCGGCGGTCGAGTACGGTCAGCCCCTGTTTCGGGTCGAACCGGTCCATGAGTCAGCCTGAATTCCGCGTCACGCGGCGTTCGGGAAGGGCGCAGCTCCGGCTGAGCCGCGGAAATTTCCAGTCTTGCCGACCGGGGTGGCGTGCCAGGAGCCGCTGCGTCCAGGTATTCAGACAGACTCCTGGTGTGTTGCCGTGGATCAGCAGGGATTGAGTTCCGAGAGGTTTGGATCATCCATGTTTCAGCGAATTCTGATCGCCAATCGCGGCGAAATTGCACTGCGAATCATTCGCGCCTGCCGTGAGCTGGGGATTGAGACGGTTGCCGTCTACAGCGAAGCCGACCGTGGGGCTCACTACCTCGACCTGGCTGATGAAGCCTGGTGTATCGGCCCGGCTGCCGCTTCCGAGAGTTATCTGCTGATCAACCGCATCATCAGTGCCGCAGAAATCGGGAATGTGCAGGCCATTCATCCCGGATACGGATTCCTCGCAGAAAACGCTCACTTCGCCGAGGTCTGTCGTAGCTGCAACATCGAGTTCATCGGGCCTCCCCATGAAGCCATGGCGAAGCTGGGCGACAAGGTCAGCGCGCGTGAAATCGCCATGAAGGCCGGTGTTCCCTGCGTTCCGGGCAGTCAGGGACTGATCACTGATGTGGAACAGGCGGTGCGGATTGCCGATGAGATCGGCTACCCGGTGCTGATCAAGGCGACGGCCGGGGGTGGCGGCAAGGGCATGAGGGTTGCCGGGAACGAGATTTCCCTGCGAGCCGGTCTGCAGGCGGCATCGGCCGAAGCCGAAAAGGCGTTTCGCAACGCCGGGGTTTACCTCGAAAAGTACATCGAACGTCCCCGCCATATTGAAGTCCAGATCCTGGCGGATTCCCATGGCCATGCCGTGCATCTGTGGGAACGTGACTGCTCGATGCAGCGCCGCCATCAGAAACTGATCGAAGAAAGTCCGGCGCCCAATCTGCCGCAGGCTGTGCGGGAAAAAATCTGCAGCTGCGCGGTACGACTCGTTCAGGACGCCGGTTATCAGAACGCCGGCACCGTGGAATTCATTCTCGACCGCGATTTCAATTTTTACTTCATCGAAGTCAATGCGAGAATCCAGGTCGAACACCCCGTCACGGAAATGGTGACGGGAATCGATCTCATCAAACAGCAGATTCTGATCGCTGCCGGTCAGCCTCTGCCGTTCAGCCAGGCGGAAATCCCCTGCCTGGGGTCTGCCATCGAACTGAGAGTCAATGCGGAAGATCCGGACAACGAATTCCGCGGCAGTCCGGGAAAGATCTCCCGACTGCGACTGCCAGGCGGACCCGGAGTCCGCTTCGATTCCCATGTGTACGAAGGCTACACAATCAGCCCGTGGTACGATTCCATGATCGGAAAACTGATCGTGCATAAGCCGACACGCGATGAAGCCATCCAGTGCATGAAGCGCTGCCTGCGCGAGTTCGTCGTGGAAGGAATCCATACGACGCTGCCGCTGGCAACGAAAATGTTCAATCACGCTGCGTTTGCTGACGGCACGGTTGACACCACCTTTGTCGAGCGAACGTGGTAGAATCTGCTTCGCGGGACCGGCTTCCGGCCCGCCGGGATTTCGCCTGTGGCAGACAGGGACGACCGGTTCTGATCACCCGGCCCCCTGCTGCGCCATCCGCCGTTCAGTCCACACCCGAGTGTTCCGCCAGCAGTGCTGCGGACGTTTTGTGAAAGTCAGGACCCACGATGACACACCGCCTGAAACGAGTGGCCCTGCTGTTTGCCGGAGGCCCGGCGCCCGGCGCGAACGCCGTAATTTCCACCTGTGCGATTTCCTGCATCAAGAACGGGGTTGAAGTCGTCGGCATTCGGTACGGATATTCCCATCTGATCGACTTCACACCGGCCCAGCCCCTGATAGAAGGGTTTCACTATCTGAAACTCACCGAGGTCATGCTGCGGCGCACCCGCAGCAAACAGGGAATTCTGATCGGAACCGCCCGCTCCAATCCCGGCAGATATATCACACATCCGTCGCACCTGCAGGACGCGGAAAAGGCCGCGCCCATGAAGCGAGTCTACGACGGACTTCGCTCGATCGGTGTCGACGCACTGGTTTCGATTGGCGGTGACGATACGCTCAAGACCGCCAACAAGCTGCGTCTGTATCAGGAACAGCTGCCCCAGGATCAGCCGCGGATGCCCATCGTGCATGTTCCCAAGACGATTGACAATGACTATATGGGAATCGATTTCACGTTCGGCTATTTCACCGCCGTCGAAACACTGGGAACTGAAATCTGCAATCTGCATGCGGATGCCGAGGCCGCGCGGAGCTACTTTGTCGTCGAAACCATGGGACGCAGCGCCGGCTGGCTCGCTTACGGCGCCGCGATCGCAGGGGAAGCCAGCCTGGTCATCAGCGTGGAAGATGTTACCGAACGGTACCTGGCACCCCAATCCACGCCGGAACGCAGGATCATGGACGTCGACAAGGTCGTCGCCAAAATCGTCCGCGTCATGCGCCATCGCCAGGAAAAGGAAGGCAAGGAATACGGCGTCGTGGTGCTGGCCGAAGGACTCGCCGAATACCTCCCGTCCGAGGCGTTGCAGGATGTTCCCCGGGATGACCACGGTCACGTGTCCGTGGCGCATGTGGATCTCGGGAAAATGTTCGCAAAACGCGTTGCTGACGAGTTCCGCAGTCAGACCGGCGTCAAACGCAAGGTGACAGGGCTGCAGCTGGGCTACGAGTGCCGCTGCTCGCGCCCCCACGCCTTCGACGTAATGCTCGGCAGTCAGCTGGGAGTCGGCGCCTACCGCGCACTGTGTGAAGAAAACCATAACGGCGTCATGGTCTCAGTGTCCGGTCAGCTGGATCTGCACTATGTCCCGTTCGAACAGCTCGTCGATCCCGAAACGCTGGTCACCCGCGTGCGATTCATCCCCACCGGCAGCGACTTTCACAAACTGGCCCGGTTTCTGGAAACCAGTATCAATGACTGACCTGGCAATCGGCGGATCACCGGAGTACCGGTTTGGTCGAACGCGCGGTGGCCGAACTGGTGGTGTGGCGATTCGCGGCGAGTTCCTGCGCTGCTCGCATGGTCCACTTCATGGGTGACTGACGATTCCGATTCCGTGGTGAATTATGCTGGAAAAGGTGTTGCATCGCCCCCTGAGGGAGTCTATCGTGTCTCCCGAGACTGCACCAGTGTGCTCGATCGAAACACCACGGACCCGCCAGCCCTGAAAGGATCGCCATGCCCACGCAAGTCAGCTATCCCGGCGTCTACATCGAGGAAGTTCCCAGCGGTGTCAGGACGATTACCGGAGTTGCCACGTCGGTTACGGCGTTCATTGGTCGAAGTCTGCGTGGGCCGGTGAATCAGCCGATGCGGGTGCAGAGCTTTTCCGAATTTGAACGCACGTTTGGTACTCTGTGGCGTGAAAGCACGCTGGGTTACGCGGTGCATCAGTTCTTCGGGAATGGCGGTGCGGACGCGCTGATCGTTCGAGTGCATGCTGGCGCCACAGCAGCAACAGCCACCATCAGCGGACTGGGCCTGATGGCCGCCAGCCCCGGAGTCTGGGGTGAACGGCTGCGGGTGCGCATTGACCATAACACACGCCCACTGCTGCCCGGCGAGGGGGCCAGCACCCTGTTCAATCTCTCGATTCGTGACACAGGAACCGGCGTGTCCGAGACTTTCCTGAACCTGTCGACAGAACCTGCAAACAGCAGATTTGTCACCGCCGTTCTGATGCAGGAGTCGAAACTCGTCCGCGTCAACGGTGCCGTCCCGGCAGCGCGGCCCGACCCGCCCAGCGGGGCTCCGCCGGCGGGTACGGATCCGATGACCCAGGATGCTTCCTCCACACCATTCGCAAACGATGGTGACGATGGCGGCGCGATCACCGACGCTCAGATTTCCGCGCCAGGTCTCGAAGCCCTCAGGAGTGGCCTGTGGGCGCTGGAGAAAGCAGACCTGTTCAATCTGCTGTGCATCCCCCCGCTGACCCGCGATGCCGGGGGCAACGTTGGTTCGCAGACCCGGTCAGCGGCGGCGGTGTACTGCCGGAAGCGCCGGGCAATGTACATCGTTGATCCGCTGGATTCGTGGGACGAAGTGTCCGACCTCACCGATCCGACGACCGGTCTGGATGGGACCAGCTGGGGCCTGTCCCGCAGCGAGAACGCGGCCCTGTATTTCCCCCGATTGCGGCTCGCGGATCCGCTGCAGGAAAGCCGGCTGGCCGAGTTCGCGCCGTGTGGCGCTGTCGCCGGTGTGATGTCGCGAACGGACGCCACCCGCGGTGTCTGGAAAGCTCCGGCAGGCATTGAAGCCACACTGAACGGCGTCGCCGAGCTTACTGTCAGGCTGACCGACGGCGAAAACGGGCAGCTCAATCCCCTGGGCGTGAACTGCCTGCGGACATTCCCGGTGACAGGTCGAGTCATCTGGGGCGCCCGAACCTTGCGGGGTGCCGACATGCTGGCCTCCGAATGGAAATACGTCCCCGTGCGACGGCTGGCACTGTTCATCGAAGAAAGCCTCTACCGCGGTACGCAGTGGGTGGTCTTCGAGCCCAACGACGAGCCGCTCTGGGCACAGATCCGTCTCAACCTGGGCGCATTCATGCAAAGTCTGTTCCGACAGGGCGCGTTTCAGGGCAGGTCCCCGCGCGAGGCGTATTTCGTCAAATGTGACAAAGAGACAACCACGCAGAACGACATCAACCAGGGCATTGTCAACATCGTCGTGGGCTTCGCACCTCTGAAACCGGCTGAGTTCGTAGTCATTCGGATACAGCAGATCGCCGGCGACATCGCGACGTAATACTAAGGGGCTCTGACAACACCGGGACTGGCTCCCGCGGTCCTGGGAAAAAAACGCTGCGAAATATGATCACGAAAGCGTGCCTGTCCCGGTCTTGTGAAAGCTCGGGAGTTTTGCCAGGCAGCGGATGCCGATCCCGGTCTGTCAGGGCTGCCTGGCTCGTTTCTTCGAAGAGACTTTACGGGAGACTTCACCATGGCTCAGTTC
>SYLK01000146.1 GCA_005809115.1 Planctomyces sp.
CCCGATAGACCCCCTGCCAGTGCGTGCCTTCGCGCGTCAGACACAACCGAGCCATTTCGGTCTCCGTGGCGGGGACACCATGGATTCGGAGCAGTGACGCCGCCGCCGCCGCCGAGCAGGTATGGTCGTCTGTCTGGAACTGCAGTGTGCTGCCCCGGGACAACGGCATCCCGCGAGGCGGCTCGCCCAGCAGGGGCCGCGCCAGGGAGTACCCGGCGAGCAGCCCTGTGACAGTGACCAGTCCAAGTCGACGCCAGAGACGAATCGATCTGGTCTGCAGGCAGACTCCTGCGAAACCGCAACCGATCACGGGGAGCCAGTTTCCCAGAACGATCAGGCTGGAGCAGGGAACGAGCTGGGCCAGCAGCGGACGATCCCACACACAGGACATGTACAGGATCAGCAGAAGACCCAGCAGCACCTGAAATCGGACCACCAGCCATCGGTCGCCCCGGCCTGCGACCCGGGCTCCGGCAACCGCGGCGGCAGTACACAGTACCGACATCGCGCACAGACTCAGGTACAGATCGGCCATTCCGTCCCGTCTCCCTGCGACTGAAGCCGCTGCCGCGACACAAACCCGTTCAGCGCTGGGACCGGGTGCTGTGACGTGGCACTGCAGCCTTTTGTTAATTCTCCTTAATGATGGCTTGTTTTCGTGAATCGTGCAAGAAGTCTTTCCCGAAGTGGGGCTGGGTTGCAGGAAAACCCCGAAGCCCGCGGACCGGAATCACGCAGGTGTGTGACAGCGGCTGGACCTGAATGTTTCGTTTTGACCGTAAAATGGCGGCATGAAATCATCGGCCAGCTGAGGAACTGATCGAGCGAATCCGCATTCGAGGTGCAGGATTCATGCGGCCGAAGTTTTCATGAGTTTGTTCAACTGATTTCCTGGCCGGTCCTTACCAGGGGATTCCGGTGGCTCGCTCCAGCAGCGCGGCCGACATCTCGCCCATAAAGACCAGGATCAGACCGGCAAACAGCACGCCGGTCGCTGACTGAGTATTCCGATATCGCAGGATCCGCCAGAGCAGTACGGCGATGACCAGGGGCACGACGATTCCGCCGACGATCCGTGTCCCCAGCCACAACAGCTGGACGAAGTCCGAGTGAATCATGGCAAAACTGTCGGAACCGTACCGCGCCACAACGATCCCGGTCGCCAGCAGCCGCGCAGCAGCCGCCACGAGCAAAGCCCGATTGAACCAGCGGAGTGGCGCGATCGACATCGTGGGAGTTGTCAGAGACCAGTGCCCCAGCAGCATCGCGGTCAGGACCGATCCTGTGACGCCCGACGAGGCCACGTCGGACAGCAGCTGGAGTGCAGGTCCGACCCGCGTCGGGATCTGCAGCGAATGGAGACAGACGGAACCGACACAGAGCAGAGTCAGAAGCCAGATGACCAATCGCCCCGGGGTGCGCCTCCCCAGAGCCCAGAAGATCGATCCGAGGTACGCGGAAGCGGCCGCCACTAACTGCAGCGTCCACAGCCATTCGGCTACCCGGTGGGCCTGCACCTGCCCGGCGGCTTCTGGCGGGAGTGCCCAGGTGGTAGTGCGCGACAACAGCAGGGCTGTCAGGACCGTCGTACCGAGCACCAGACGCATCTGAATGCGGAAGAATCCGTCAGTCACCTCCCGGCGCGGCATGCACAGCCACATCAGGGTAATGCCGGCGGACAGTTTCAGCAGAAACAGTGCGATCATTTGCGGTTGATCAGCGCCATGGCTTCAGCGCGACTGCCCAGATTGTTCTTGAGCAGGCCCCGCACCGCGCTGGTCACCGTGAGCGCTCCCGGTTTCTTCACTCCGCGAATCGTCATGCAGGTATGCTCAGCTTCGACCACGACAATCACGCCTTTGGCCTGGAGAACGCTGTCGATCAGGTCGGCGATCGTATGGGTCATCCGTTCCTGCACCTGCGGCCGCCGCGAGACTTCATCCACCACCCGCGCCAGCTTGCTCAGTCCCGTAACTTTCCCGCGGGGAATATAACCGACATGCGCGACTCCGATGAATGGCAGCAGGTGATGCTCGCACATACTGTGAAATGAAATATCCCGCACCAGTACCATTTCATCGTACTGTTCTTCAAACACCTTCTGCAGGTGGCGACCGGGTTCCAGATGCAGCCCGCCGAAAATCTCGGCGTACATCCGTGCCACGCGGCCGGGGGTTTCCTGCAGCCCGTCACGATCCGGATCGTCCCCGACTGCCAGCAGAATCTCGCGGACTGCCGCTTCAATCCTCTGCAGGTCGACATTCCGGGCGTCCGGAGGAATTGATGCGGCTGCCAGGGTCTTGTAAATTTCGGACATGGGTTCCTCTGCGCGCCCTCCTGGCGGGTTGATGCTGCTGTTCGCCGGTCAGGGGACAGATCTTGATTCGGTCCACCGGGACGCCTCGAGCGGTGTCCAGCCGATCTCGCCGAGTTCGGCCAGTCGCTGCATGATCAGATTGGTAACTTCGACAAGCACAGTATGGGAAATCCGCTGACCGTGCCACAGTGTCAGATCAATCGGCGGGCCATAAATGACTCGCGTCCGGCTGAATGTCAGGAAACAGCCGGCCATGGTTTTACCGCGCGGTGAATCACGAATGAAAACAGGCAGAACCGGCACTTCGGACTTCAGTGCCAGCCAGGCCACCCCCGTGCCACCGGGCAGCAGCTGCGTATCCGGCGCTGTCAGATTCAGCCTTCCTTCCGGAAAAATTCCCAGCAACTGGCCGCTCTGAAGTCTTCGCAGCGCCACCTGCACCGGGCCCATATCCCGGCCTGATCGCCCGACCGGGATCGCTTCCATGGCTCGACACACCCATCCCACGATTCCGCCCTGATCAAAATACTCTCGTGCCATCAGGAAGCCAATGACCCGCAGGCGCTTTCGCCGGAATCCCGAAAAGTGGCGAATCCAGAGCACCACCGGATCCACTGGACTGGTGTGATTCGCCACGATGAGCGCCGCGCCGTCTTCCGGGAATGTGCACGGATTCTCAGCCTGCCAGCGTGTAAACAGGATGCTGTGAGCACGAGCGATCTGATAGCAGACCCACGCGCGCCATCCTGCGGAACAGCGCAGGGCCGAGATCAATCCCATCGAACACAACGCGAAACTGCTCGCGCCGATCAGCAGGAAACAGTTCATGGCAGGCGAGAAGACACGAGAAACCGGGGCAGGCAGAAAAGCGTCTGACTGACGGAGCGCGTATCATGCGCGTTCCGCGGCTGGCGTCAATCGGCTCCGGTGGTCTGCATCGCGACAGCGCAAAAAAAAGCCCTTCGGGACTGAGCGATGTGCTGGGACTGAACGTCGAAGTGAACTGGGGAAGTCGCCATGGCTGGGTCAACCACAACAACAAGTGTATTCTTCGTTCAACACGTGCTCAGTGAAACCGAAGGGCTCGCTGGGTAATCTCTGACAAGTGCAATTCGCGTGCCAGTTTTTCCGGCACCGCAGCGGAATCATGCCAGAATTCGACAGGAAATTGATGAACGTTGGAATTGTCGAGCGGCGGCAGGTTTCTCGCATTGAAACACTGAGGATTGATTTGCGGAAAAATCGGCGCCGAGTCGTCTCGCTTGTTGAATTCTCGGCGCCGAGTGCGTATTTTTGCGCCGAGGGGTCTTCGGCGCCGAGCGCCGATGGTCGTGGTTGAATTTTGTTTTGGATCAGTTTGCAGCAGAGGCGGCGCATTGTTTTCGTTTCGACCAGCACAGCCAGGATCATTGCCCGTGGATCATCGGGGACTGGTTGCGGCATGTGTTGGGCTGATCGTGACGTACAGCGTGGTGGTGCTGTGGTACGTAGCCACGTTCCCGGATATTGGTCTGCGCTGCCTCCTGCCATTTGACGGCGATCCTCCGGCCACGGGTGGCCTGGAGATTCAGTATGTGCTGCCCGATGTGGGTGTGCCTTCCCTGAAGCCGGGCCATCACCTGCTGACGCTGAACGGGCAGCGGATCCGCACGTTTCTGGATTTCATTGAGCAGCTGAATGCGCTGCGTTCGGCCAAGATTGAGGCGGGAGGTCTGTTACAGCCGGGCTCGGACCCATCGGAATTGAGCGTGCCGCCCCTGGTGGAGATTAACGGGACCACGCTGGACGCGATTCCGGAGCGTCAGGTGGAGCTGCAGTTTGTAAATCCTTTGTCACCGGAGCCGAGGCTGAAGAACCGCGTGTACGTGCCGATTCGTCCGATCCACATGTTTGACATGACGCTGACGATCATCTGGTTTGTCAGCCAGCTGGCGATTCTGTCTGTGGCGGTGACTGCATACTGGCAGCGGCCATCGGATCGGCTGGCTCGCAATTTCTGTCTGATGTCATGTTTCGCGATGGGCGCGTTTGTCGCCGGGTTTCACTGGTGGATTCTGGTGAGCAACCCGATTCTGAACATTCCGTTTATCATCTGCGCGACTCTGCTTCCGGCGACGGTGCTGAATTTTTTCCTCGGGTTTCCCTCAGAGCCGGAATTCCTGAAGTCGCACCGCCTGCGCACTCTGCTGCTGCTGTTTGTTCCTGCGGCACTGATCACGCTGGCGCTGGTGCTGGTGTACTGGACGGCATGGTGTCTGAACGGGCGTTCGGACGACCGGTTGGCGCTGAATCTGTTTCAAAAGATGACGGTGCTGCTGAACCTGGTCTCCGGCAGCGCCGCAGCACCGCTGAATTTTTCTGCCTTGTCCACCTCGCTGCTGTCACGGCTGCGCGGAATCGTGCATGTGGCGATCGGGACCGGCTCGGTGTATTTCGTTCTGACAGTGGTGCAGTTGTCAACCACGATGTGGCGAATTCAGGCGCCGCGGGAACGTCGCCAGACCCTCAGCATCCTGGCGGCGGCACTGACGGCCACGGTCCCGATCGGGTATACGATGTTTCTGGCTTTTTTTCGCAAGGTGGACTTTGCTCTGGGGCAGGCGCAACTGCCGATGTTTCTGGCCAGCATGCTGTTCATGGTGGCGTATGCGCACGGGATGCTGAGGCATCGCCTGATTCTGACGGACGACCCCGGCCGCACGAGCTGGCGATACACGCTGATGTCGATCCTGGTTTCCGGCGGCTTCGCGATGTGTCTGGCGTTCGGCGGTGTGGCGGCGCATGCTTACCATCTGCCACTGAACTCGTCGACGATGCAGCAGATTTCGCTCTTTCTGATTCTGCTGCTGGCGGCGGTGCTGAGCCTGTGGGTCAGAGATCGCCTGCAGGCTGTGGTGGATCGCCGATTTTACAGCGAGAAGTACCAGCTGGATCGTGCTCTGCAGCAGCTCAACCGCGCTGCGGGCTACCTGGCGGACCCTTCCGGGATGTCCGAAATCACATTGAGGACCTGTCAGGATGTGACCGACGCTTCCTCGGCGTCGATGTACGCGCGCGACGCCACAGGTGTGTACCATCTGATTGGTTCGCGTTCTGCGAGTGCCCTGCCCCCGACTCTGAAGCCGGAGCAGGTTCCGGCTGCTGAACCCGGAGAGCGCGTCGTGCAGCGGGTGCCCACGCCCAATCGCGAATCGATGAGCCCCGTGCAGCGGCTGCTGCACGATCTTCGGGCCGAGCTGCTCTGCTTTCTGCTGGACGAAGACGGACTGCATGGATTCATTGTCGTGGGCCGAAGGCGAGGCGGAGTCGCGTATACTGCGGAAGACATCGCCTTTCTGCACGCGATGGGTCAGATGAGCCTGCTGGCCCTGCACAGCTCCCGAGCCAATCAGTCGATGGCTCGGCTCGACGCGGAACTGAAGGCCAAGATGGATCGGATCGCCGATCAGCAGCGCCAGCTGACGATGCTGCTGGCCGAGCTGACGAGCCTGCAGCAGGATGCGGGACAGGCACCCGTGCTGGCGGATGACGGTGAATTCGACCGCTGCGGGATTCGCGGCAGCAGTCCCCCCCTGCTTGAGGTCCTGGCACAGGTCCGCAAAGTCGCGCGGAGTTCTTCCACGGCGCTGATTCGGGGCGAGAGCGGAACCGGCAAGGAATCTCTGGCGCGAGTTATCCATCGCAACAGTGATCGCGCGAGTGCCCCGCTGATCTGCGTCAACTGTGCCGCACTGTCGTCGTCTCTGCTGGAAAGCGAACTGTTCGGTCACGTGCGAGGGGCATTCACGGGCGCCCATGCGGACAAGTCCGGCCGATTTCAGGCGGCAC
>SYLK01000147.1 GCA_005809115.1 Planctomyces sp.
CGCGGAGCGACAGGCTCGCAGCCAGCCGGGCAATGGCCGGACGAATACCCCGCCCCTGAACATTTCCGCGGAGCACCATGGCGCCGGCCGCCACAGACCCTTCCGTTACCCGAGCATCCGCATCCTCAGGCACGTCTGGCTCCTCAGGCACGTCTGGCTCCTCAGGCACGTCTGGCTCCTCAGGCACGTCTGCTCCCTCTGGTTTCGTCAGACCTGCGGAGCCGCTGCCGGAAGCACACCACTGGATGAGGAATCTGCAAATCTCGCGACGCGTGATGCTTCCAGAAATCGGCAGAAATCTTCGACGCCACTCCCAGTCAGTGCGCAGGTCAGGAAGACCGGGAGGTGCGGCTGAATCCGCATGGCATCGTCAGTCGCTGCCGGAACCGAAAACGGCACGTACGGCAACAGGTCACTCTTGCTGATCACCAGCGCGTCACTCGTCCGAAACATCTTTGGATACTTGCCAGGCTTGTCGTCTCCTTCAGTCGTGCTCAGCACGACCACTCGCAGGTGTTCGGCCAGGTCATGTGACGCCGGACACACGAGATTACCGATGTTCTCGATAAACAGGAACTCCCAGGACTGCTGCGGCAGACGGCTCAGCCCCTGCTGGACCAGCGACAATTCCAGGTGGCAGGCCCCCCCCGTCGTCAATTGTTCGACCGGAACAAAAGGACGCAGTCGTTCGGCGTCGCGGTCAGTTGCCAGATCGCCGACAAGAACGGCCATCGAGTACCGTCCCTTCCAGTGCCTGGCCACGGCCTGCAGCAGGCTGGTCTTTCCGGCCCCGGGGGAAGAGACAAGATTGATGACGTACGTCCCCGCTGCGCTGAAGGCCTCACGTTGCGCCGCCGCCTGCTGCTTCCTGGTGGCCAGCAGGTCCATGTTCACCGTAATCGTGGTCGCAGACATCCGATGGTCTCGATCGAAGGACGAGAAATTGCCGGCCGCACTAAGGACGATTGTGCGTCCACGGTCCGGCCTTCGTAAAATTGTCATCCAGCAGCGTGGACGGGGCAAAGCGGAACTCGAACGACTCCGGAATCATATAGTTGCCGGAAACACGGTTGAACTCCGAACCCTCGGTGACGACTGACGCACTGATCAGACCCGAGGTGATGTTGACACCAGAACAGTGTTCGAGCCGCATGGTGCCGTAGAAGAAGCAGCAGTCTGAGATCACCATGCCATTCGTGACGTGTCGAGCCCACAGGGCGTAACGCTGGTTGTGATTCACCAGACACCCGGTCACAGCACCGTGCGATCCGTTCTCATGATCTGCAATCACCAGCCCGTCAACGTTCTCGCCAATGCTGGAATTGGCGATGTCTGTGTTCCCGGCGTGGATCATGACGCCTGTCACGTTGTGGTGGCAGTGCAGATGCGATGCTGTGAGATATTCAGCACGGGTATCAAATCGGACACCAATGAAATTTTCCCGCGCCGTGATGCGAGTCAGCACTCCGCCGTCCGAGAACCCGGATGCCTGGATGTTTGTCCGGGAGATCTGCAGTCCCGCGCCGTCGCAGCGGCAGACCGTCACTCCGGAGATTTCATATCCCCAGCAGCCATCAATCACGACTCCGTGACTGCCCCGATCGGTCCGCTTCTGCCAGTCTCCGGTGGCCTGGCCCTGGATCGTGAGATCTCGCAGCCGCCAGCCGGATACATCCTGCTGCAGAAACACGGGCTGAACATCAATCGTCCGCAGAGTCGTCGCCGGACCTGAACCGATCACGGTCACGTTCTCGGGAATCTTCACGGCCCGGAGACGATAGGTGCCCGGACCGATCCGCACGATCCCGGGCCCGGCCTGCAAGGCTCTCTGCAGGGCCGATGTGTCTTCCTGTTCCGCGCCCAGGCCGTCAGGCCGCGTCACGTCGTCATTGGAAAAATCGGCCAATTGACGCTCCATCGCAGGCACAGATGCCGTCGGCTGCAGGCCCAATGCCCAGGCGACAACCACAAAATAACAGACACGAGCAGTCTGGGTCATACAGCAGTTTCCGGAAAATATCAGGAATCGGGTTCCGCTGAGTTCACTCGCCGGAATCCGCATCACCAGACCTGTCGGACCAGATCACGCCACGCTCGAAAGCCGGAAGCACAGCCGATTCCCGCTTTGGGACAAGTCGTCAGCCGGACCACAATCTGATTGTAGCCGAATTCCGCCTGTTCAACACGTCTGCGGACTGTTCGCTCCAGGCACCGGCCGTCGCCGGGGCTGCAGAAGCTGCAGGAATTCCCGTCTGCGGTATCGGTCGTGGCTGGAATTCCTCTGTCGGACGGTTCACGCTGGATCCGGGGCAGGGGGGCGAGAGTCTTTTTCTGCCAATCAACTCATTGCATCCACTTCGTCACACATGTACCGCCCTGTAACCCGCAGAAAAAGACTCCCGACCCCTTCGCTTCGCCTGGCAGTGAAAGGCGTCTTCCTGGACGAAATGGCCGGCGACGTGGACCATCTCCTGCCCGTATACGAAAGACTCCTCGCGCAGATCGCCGAGACGCGCGGGAAGCCGAAGGCGCAACTCAGAGAGGCGCTGGCGAAAAGCAGGAAGGATGAATGTTGAAGGATGAAAGAACTTCATTATTCATACTTCACACTTCAACTTTTCCCCAGGACTCTCGACCGATGAAAAAGAAGGCACCTGGTATGGCTGTCAAGGCACGAAAGAAGTCCCGCGATTCATCGGAGTTGACGGGCGATTTCGACTCACTGGTCGCCTCGATTGTCCAGATCCACCACCAGACTCAGGACTTCGCCGCCAGATCGCCAGCCTCTACTACGAGCGCAGTAGACTTTCAAAAAACAAGGCCAAACTCTCCGCCAAAGCGCACGCCAGGGCCGAGACCTTTCAGCCCGCCCAGATCATCCGCGATCCCTATGTCTTAAAGTTCCTCGGTCTGCGACTGGCTCATTTTCCCGGGGTATTTGCTCACATGAGTCGATCTGGCTGGCTGTGCCCGTGTGTGTTTCTCGGGAAAAATGCCTGTTCCCCTGCTTTCCAGCCCTGATTCAGGAACGGAAACGGTCATGCCACTCTACGACATGACCCCCGACGCCTTCCGGCCGATCAGTCAGGCTTCTTTCGCCGACCTCTGGATGTCCAGCAGATCATTCCCCTGCCGGAGGCGGAAGGCTATCAGGTCCAGCTTCGCCAGAAGCAACACGTTGGGCGTAAAAAGCGGGAAGATTGTTTTGATGGAG
>SYLK01000148.1 GCA_005809115.1 Planctomyces sp.
AGCCCAGCCGCTGGAAGAGCTTGTCTCCCAGCCGCTCACGGACTCGCACAACCACCGCCTGCTGACGATCGCTCAGGCGCTCCGGCGCAGCGGCCACCGCTCGTTCCAGTTCAGCGGTCGCAGCCTCACGAAAATCATCAGGCTTCAGTAACATCATGCTGTCGCGGTTCCACTTTGGACAGCCTCTGCCTGATGGATCTTCGGAGCCCCGAAAGCGCGTAATGCACGACTCCCAGGAATTCGCCACAATGACGGGCAAGAAGAGCCACAGCCGTCCACTGCTGTCAGTCATCAGACAGGTATTGCAGTCCGGGAATCCCGGCGTGTCGGCCATCACGAATCCGGGACTCCACTGCGTTTCACCCGGCTTCAGCCGGGCACCCCAGACGGCCACGTTGTCAGCAGATCGCTCGCCGGCACCACGGTACCACGAGACGATCAGCTCGCCATCACGCAGTTCTGCAATGCCCGGCGCATGATTATGTTCCGGATGCAGCGGAAAGATCAGTTCCGCAGAGAACTCAGACGGAGACTGCGCCGATGCGGGACAGGGCATCATGCAGAACACGGCCAGCCACAGGACACTCAGCACCCTGCATGGCCACCCCGCAGCTGATCCGCTCATCGCACAGACTTTCTGACTTCGAGCGGCATTTTTTTCCAAAGCAGAGATTCACGACACGCATCAACTGGCACCACGGCCATGCTGCTCCACTGCCGTGGTGCCACGCACCAGTTCGGTGACCAGTCATCCGTCAGTTCGATGAAAAGAACACATCCAGGTGGATGGATTCACCCGTCGGATGATTTGTCTTCATCACCAGTGTGGCAAAGTTGTCTTCGCCATGCTGTTCCCGCGGACGCCCCGGAGGTACTTCGACCGTCAGTGTGTAACGGCGAGTCACTCCGGTCGCCGAACCGGCTGGCTCCAGACTGGCCTTCAGCCATGACGGTTTCGCTTCGATCTCGGTGAGCTGCAGCGGCTCATTCAGGTGATCGTGATTCACGATCATCATGATCCTGCCCGAAGCACCCTGAGCCGCCGGAAAGATTCCCAGCCGCAGCAACATCTGGTCCGGGAGAAAAGTCGTTCCCGGCGTTGGCAGGTACCGGATTTCACCGTTCTTTCGTGCCTTCAGCGGGATGACCAGTTCGCGTTCCAGACAATCCAGCTTGATCGTCACGACGTCAGAGAATGAACCCAGCGGGATATCGGCCGAGACGTGAACCAGGATATGGTACCCACACAGCCAGGTGTCACTGCTGAGAGGATTCTTTTCATAGGGCTGCACTTCAATGGTGACAAATTCCGACTCGGCCCCGATCGACTCAATCGCAAATTTCTCGAAGACACGGCTCCCCACGAACGCCTTGAACGAAGTTGGCCGGTCGCGGTAAACGATGCCGGCATCCCAGTCCGTGCTGGGCAGCAGTTCGGTCGCTTCGTCGATCGCTCCTTCGACGGCAAAATTCAGTGTCGGATTTTTCGGATCGTTGGTGTAGACGTCGCCCCCGTGACGAAACATCAGATCCTTCCGCTTGGCCTGCCACCGGATGAAAACGCGCGATTCTTCACCCGGAGGAACGGTCTCCCGCTCGACGCTGAATGTGGTGCACTGGCAGGTGGCCTTGCCCGCTGTCAGCTCCAGATCCGCCTCTCCGCCGTTTCGGATGATGAACGTGTGCTCGCCGTCCTTCGTTCCAACCTGCATCCGACCGAAACCGTAGACGAGTTCCCTGACCTCGGCGACCGGCAGTGGTCCGGATTTCTTCACCACCGGACGCTTCACTTCCGGCTGAGGATCGTGCTTCGCCGCGGAGCCGGCCGTTCTGAGCGCCGCTGCCGGACTCGTTCCCGGGGCCCGTGATGCGGAAAGCGAATACGCGTTCGCGTCTGACTTGCCGCCACTCGACAGGATCGCTGCCGCCACCACCGCCGCTGCCACCATCGTACCCACCACAACGAATAACGGCTTCTTCATCGCTCGTTCCTCATCTCCCCCTGCACCCGACGCCCTGATTCTCCGCCAGGCTGCCAGCCCCGGTTCGCGACATACGCCCCGCTCCACATTCCGGACAAACTGCAGCGAAATGTCAAGTCGAATCCCACCAGATCCTTTGCCCGGCATCAGTCTTTTTGCGCAGCATCAGTCTTTTTGCCCGGCATCAGTCTTTTGCCGGGTGGCAATCAGTCTTTGCCGGTTGCCCGCCGCAGGATCCTGACGCGGTCGTCAGACAGATATCGATCACGATGCCCCCACAGATGATTGCCGGCATCCAGCTCCAGTGCCCGCACCGCAGCGTCCCGCCCCATCTCGGGACTCCCTGACGCTCCAGGAATTCCAGCGGCTTCCCCGGCAATTTCGAATAATCTCCACCAGTCCTCCACACTCGAAGGATACATCCAGGTCACACGCTGCTGATCGACCAGAGCGAGAATGATCAGGTGCGGATCGTGCAGACTGTGAAATCCGATTCGCCGACACTCGGCCCGCAGCCGAACGGCTCCCGGATTTCGCGGATCCGCCTGAATCCACTCGTCGCAGACGCGCAGTGCGACCTGCAGCTGCCTGAACAATGCGTCCAAAGAATCCCCGGACTCACGACCAACCACGATCCCCGGCTCAGCCGCCGCGCGGAAGCCGACGCCCGAACTCGCCGTCCCTGCGGACGACTCCGCAGCTGCAGCTGCAGCCGCGCGAACCAGTTCACTCCTCAGACTGTACGTTTCGAGCTCGGCCCGCCGTTGGCGCGGAATCGGTGACAATTCGTCCAGCCGAACAGCGCGCTCAAATGCCGCCGCTGCGGACTTTGCG
>SYLK01000149.1 GCA_005809115.1 Planctomyces sp.
AATCCCTCCGCCGCTACTTGACACCTGTATAGAGGAATGCGGAATGAAATCGGTGGTGACTGTATTGTGTGGGCTGATCTGCGTCGCGCGCGCGTGCGGAAATGACACATGGAGCGATGAGCAGCGGGCGGTGCTCGCGTCGGTAGGTGAGTCGGAGCTGCAACGCGTGCTGACCGCCGGGATCCTGGCGGAGAAGCGCGGCCGGACGAAAGAAGAAAAGGACATCGCTCGGCGGGATCAGCAGGAGTGGCTGACCGGACGGAATTGTCCCGGGATGGATGGCCTGTCATCTGAGCAGCGGGAGACGCTGGGGGTGGTGCGGGTGCAGACGGATGACCGCTGGACGGTGATCTCCGTCCCCAGTGATCACGAGGTGCTGATGATGGCCCCGGGCCGCGATGGCAAACGGCTTTGGATCGACACAGTCCGACCGCACGGCGCCACGACCGACGGCGACTTTGTCGTCAACGGGCTGGCTCGACCTCTGCGCGAGAAGGAGTATCTGACGGTGGTCGGGACTCGCGATCACGTGCTGGCGATGCAGATGGTGCCGACCGAGGCGCTCGAGGCTGTTTGGCGGGAGCGGATCAGCCAGCCGGACTGGCCGGAGGTGCGGGATCGGATCGTCGCCGAGGCGCGGCGACAGGTCGCAAAGGCGGTTCGGCGGAGGTGATTGCGCTCGTGTCTGTACAGTAGCGCGGAGTGGCGGATACCTAGTCCGCGTGTCGGGGGTTCGAATCCCTCCGCCGCTACTTGGTGTCCAGATGTTGGAACTGACCGCAACCCGATCTCGGGTGGCGGACAGGCCAGCCCTCGCGGATCGCGTGTTCGGGTCGACCGGAGGTTCGCGCTCCTCTGAAAGGAGCCCGAGACGTGGGTGCCAGCGTCACAGACATTGATCGCCATGAACCTCACGCACGTGTGAACGCGCGGCAAGTGAACATTCGCTCCTGACCGTTGGCTGCATCAGCGGGCGAGGACAGGCGGCAGAGTGATCCTGGGGCCGGATTCAAGCTGGAACGCGAATCCGCCAAATTGCTTTCGCGACATCCATTCGGTCATGGCCCTCGCCCCGACTTCAAGGTCGCCGTTCGGTTTCCAGTTGAAGTAGCACCGTCTGCCATCACAGTGGAACGACAGCTCGCCTTCGGCAAAGCCCTGCTGCCGGATGAACGCATCTGCTTCCTGAATGGCTGCCCGGGCCGCTTCTTCGGTCGGGGCGACCCCGATGACCGTCAGAGATGTCGGCAGATCGGGTTTCTTGTCTCCAAACGGCAGCGTGTCCGGCTTGACGCGGACGCTGGTGGTCACTTTGAACGGCAGTCGCCCGCCGACGTCCCAGGTCAGCTCGACAAAATACGCAGTCCATCCTGTTGCCGGCTGCGGCACGTTGCCCACGTAAATCCCGCCGTCATTGACCTGCAATGGTGTGCTGGTGAATTTTGGTCCCAGCGTTTCCAGCCGGAAGTCACGCGCTTCGGGATTGGTCGCCTGCCACAGGCGAACTTCCTTCGGAACTGTCGTTGTCATCACGCGGAGAGATCCGTCGTCACCCTGCGTCCACAGATACTGCGGAGGTGTCCGGTCAGCCAGAACCATCGAATAGAACGCAATCAGACTTTCCATGGCATCGGTATCATCCAGGCCGTGGTCCCCGTTGGGGACGTATCGCAGGTACTTCTCGCCTCGAAGTTCATTCCAGTAGAACTGGGATGAATCGGGCAGAAAAAACTGATCACCCGCCGCGTTGAGCACGAATTTCGGCATCGTCAGGCGGTGGCGGTAATAGTACGGGTCGACCAGTCGGTACAGCTCCGCCATGCGCGGGTGTGCCATTCGCTGCATCAGCTCATGCGACACGTAGTCGCCGATCGATGGTGCCCAGAAACCGTAGGCGGCAAAGTGATGTTCCATTGAGGCCTGAGTGTTGAGAACGTCAATCACGATCGGCACAATGGCGACCACACGCTGATCCAGAGCGCCGGTCAGCCAGGTCGTCCAGCCTCGTTTGGAACCACCCGCGACCACGAAACGCTCGACTTTCTGCCCGCCGCCGGTTGCCGAGGCCATGACGGCCGTCACCGTATCCATCGCTCGCACGGCACTCTTGATCATTGCGTTCCGGGCAGGCCAGGCTGGGTCTCCCGTTTTGAGAAACTGATCCCATGTATACCCGATCAGATCGTCCTCAAACCGCGGCTTGCCATCTTGATGAAAGATCAGCGGCTGATTCGGCACCATTCGAAGTTCTGCCACACAGCTGCCGGTGGCCTGCGCAATCGTCATGATGCGTTCGCCCGCTGTGGCAGGCGGATCGCCACCGTTGCGGCCGCCACCAATGTACAGCATCCCGACATCCGAGGTGATCTTGTCCGGGAATGCCAGCGTCAACCAGTGCTGCCACACCGGTCGGTCGACTTCCTCCGGGCTGCGCCACGTCTGTGAGATCAGATCCACGACGACGGTGTTCATCCCGTCGGCGGATGTCGAGCTGACCACCTTCCAGGAATAGCTGGGGTCCGGCTTCTGAACGTAGTCGTCCAGTGGTGTCCGCAGTGGCAGCGGGTCACCGGCCAGAGTGACTCGGCTGACCAGCATCAGGACGGCAAGGCAGGCAGAGCTGCCGGACGGTGAGTTATGCATCTGGTCCAGTCCTTGCCAGCACCGGCAGGTCGGGCAGTCAGGAGACGGAGTTTTTCGCATCAGGGCTGCCGACGATTATGTCAGCGGGCTGACGGACTGGAAAGCCCGGGGAATAAAATCTCCCGCGCCGGTCGCCACCGGCCGCCGTGTCAAAGCCACCCCGCACCCCGCACCAGGCACCACGCACCCAGCACCCCGCACCAGGCACCAGGCACCCCGCACCCCGCACCCCGCACCCAGCACCCCGCACCCAGCACCCAGCACCCCGCACCCCGCACCAGGCACCAGGCACCAGGCACCAGGCACCAGGCACCAGGCACCAGGCACCAGGCACCGGGCACCAGGCACCAGGCACCGGTGAACATGCGCGACGACGCGGTGTTTATCCGGGGGAGGGGCTGACCGGGCGGCGGTGGCCGACTTCGAGGAGGATCTGTTCGAGTTGTCGTACAGCAGAGGCAATCGAATAGTCCGTTGTCGCGACTGCGACTGCGGCTGCGGCAGTTCTGCGGGTTGCCTCCGGGTTGTCGATCAGCGCCAGCAGGCCGTCCCGCAGCGACGTGGCACTGCCCGGCGTCACGAGCTGGCCGAGAGTACCTTCGCGGAGAATTTCGCGGGGACCGGAACGACAGTCCGTGGAGATGACAGGCGTCCCCAGTGCCATCGCTTCCAGAAGAACGTTGGGCATGCCTTCGATCAGTGAGGGAAGCACGAAGATGTCAGCGGTGCGATACCATGCCGCGGCGTCCATCCGAAACCCGGGCATCAGAACCTCGTTCGTCATGTTTCGCTGTCGGATCTGAGCCTGCAATTGTTCTCGCGCCGGACCTTCGCCGAGAATCACAAGCCGGAATTTCGTGCGGGGTCGAAGGTGCCGCAGTTCATCCAGAGCATCAATCAGGAAGTGAAACCCTTTCTGCTCGTTCAGTCGACCAGCAGAGACGAGTCGCACGACGGGGTCGCGCCCCGGGACGGGGTTGTGGTCCGGGACGGGGTTGTGGTCCGGGACGGGGTTGTGGTCCGGGACGGGGTTGTGATCGGTCCACCAGGCGTTGTCAATCCGTGATTCTGACTGTCGCCGAATCAGCTCGACATCAATGCCGTTCCGCAGCGTCTGAATTCTGTCGGGGCGAATCCCGTAGAAGTCGACTGCGGATTCACGGACACCATCGGAAACGGCCAGGACCCGGGATGACTGATTGTACAGCCGATGCAGGATCCGGCGTTTGAACCACTGGAATCGGCCGGCCACGGGAGCGAATCCGGTCTGAGGATCTGTGACGATAGTGGAGACATTGGGAACGCCGACACGCTGGGCCGCGGCCGCGGAAATCAGCGTCATGAGAAATGTCCGGTCGTAACTCACATCCGCCCGGACTTCCCGCAGCCAGGCCGCGAAATCCCGCACGCGCAGCTGATGCATGAGACCCGGCAGGTAGATCCGCGACGGAGTCACTCGCTCCTCAAACGACGCCACCGGAACGTCATCCGGTACCAGGCTCAGCAGTGGCCCCGCACGGTAGACCAGATAGAGAAACGGCTGAAACTGCTTCCGATCGAGCCCCCGCAGCAGCGACACCAGCTGTCGCTCCGAACCGCCGCCGTGCATGGCACCAATCGAAAAAACAACTCGCAGACGAGACATCGTGGCAGTCCCGGATTCACGGGTGGTTTGACCGGCGAACGTGATCGCAGCCCATCGGGCGCATTTTCAGAAGTCCTTCCGGAAATCGGATGCGGGCTGACCGCGCAGCGTCGAGACCATCTCCGGGCCGGGCGATCGGCAGCTCAGTCTGTCGCCGTCCGGCTTCGGCACGGATCCCGGTTCAGCTCGGATCTTAGCAGATGATCGCCGCTCGGGAACCGCGCCGGTTTGCGGTGCCGGGTCGGTTGATTTCCTGCCCTGAGTATGGTGAACTTTGTGTGGCAACCTGGTTCTCCCTCTTCAATGCTGCAGGCTGAGTCTGACCATGAGCGATCCTACGATTACCGGCACGGTCCACCTGATTGAGCCAACTCGAACTTTCGGGCAGAAGGGCTTTCGCAAGCGACTGGTCGTGGTGGAACAGCCGGGTGGGCGATTCACCAACTACCTTCCCGTGGAGTTTGTGCAGGACAGCTGCGATGACGTGGATCGCCTGAAGACAGGGGATCGGGTCACGATTTCGTATCGGCTGACTGGCCGAAAATGGCAGAAGGATGAGAGGAGCGAAGTCAAGTACTTCCTCAGCGCAGAAGCGACCGGAATCCAGCAGCTGGATGCCGGTGCGGGGGCCGGCGCTGGTGCTGGCGGGCGCGCGGCAGACGAACCACCGCCGGGCCATTTCGATGATGACGAGTCAGCTCCGTTCTGAGGATCTCACGGCCGG
>SYLK01000150.1 GCA_005809115.1 Planctomyces sp.
CTGTCCGTGTCGTTCTCCGCTCCGCCGACCTGCGGGAACTGCAGGTCACCGAGTTGACCAGTTGTTTCCGTACTGGCGAACACAGGCTGCAGGAGATCAATTCCCCGGCCCTCGGGAGGCGCGATCACATCTGCCCCCGATGACGACACCACGTTCGACTCGATACCGGCTAACGAACCTGGCGGCTTATCGGCCGGCACCGGGCCGAATGCTTCGCTGCTCCTGACCGTGGTCTGCGACGTCGAGGAAATTGTGACAGGTTCAGCGAAGTCGCTGTCGCTGTCGCTGCGAACGCTGCTCTCGCTGCGAACCGGGTTGGCTCGGCCGCTGATCTGGCTCAGCATACAGCAGAACTCGGAAACTGCCTCAGAGTCGCTGTCTTCAGACGGTCTCCGGCGCATACCACTCTGTTCCGCGGCGGTTTTCCGGACCTTGTCACGTGTTCGCTCGGATGCCGCCGCAGCTGGTTCACGATCCGGCAGGACGTTCCACGGCACGGATGCTGTGGAATCAAACCCGGACTGCGGAATTGAGGTGGAAACGGAGGATGCAGAAATCATCCGGG
The DNA here is from genome assembly GCA_005809115.1 of Planctomyces sp. Lineage (GTDB taxonomy): Bacteria > Planctomycetota > Planctomycetia > Planctomycetales > Planctomycetaceae > F1-80-MAGs062. The sequence goes on from SYLK01000150.1 coordinate 566, forward strand.
CCGGCACTTTCCCTGTCAGTTGCACCACGCCAGCCAGAACGTCGACCGGCTGTTTTTGATGAGTCGAATTAGACTCTGCAGTTGTCGTACCAGATATTCCATCGGCGCCCTGGGCATTTGTCCGACTGCGGGCGACTGGACGGGAATTTTCAGGTCCTGCAGCCAGCGACGGCACCCTGTGGCCGCTCGCCCGACTGGGGCAGGGCGGCAGACGAGGAAAATTGTTCCGCAGGCCGGAAAATTTGAGCCGCTCCTGACGATCAGCTGGCAGACATGCGGCTAAGGGACACTGACGCGGGGCGGCTGGTCAGATGAGCCAGTTTCGGCGATCAGTGCGCGCAGACGGCGCAGTTCAGAGTCGACCTGGGATTTCGTGCAGCGGGGCGTATCCGCGGAGACCGGCCGCACGACGAGTGTGAGGAAATGCGGACCGATCTCGGTCTCGGGTGACTGGAGATACGTGCGCCATGCTGAGCAATCGTCGAACCGAGCTGTTTCCGGAAAGCCGAATGCCCGGGCTACCGAGGAGTAGTCCAGTCGCGCCAGGCGACCCGGCGTCGTCTGACCACCCGTCACCTCGTACAGGCCGTTGTCGAGCAGCAGGATCGTGAGGTTCGTGACACCGGCCGCACGGATGGTCGCCAGGCAGCCCAGATTCATCAGCAGGGAACCATCGCCGGACAAGACAACCACTTCGAAATCCGGACGGGCCAGGGCAATTCCCAGACCGAGCGGGATGGCTCCTCCCATGGTGGACGACAGATAGTGAAAGTCGAGGGGGTGCCGCGAGAACGAAGGCCAGATCCTGGCCGTCGTCATATTGGAAATCACGATCTGCCGATCAGTCCGGAATGCTGCAAAGACCGCCAGTGCGTCCTCACAGGACATCGCGGCTGCCGGATCGCTGGCTGCCGGGTGCGAATTCGTCATTCAGCCTGCCCCTTCCGCGATCAGCGCTGCACCGGCCAGACCTCCGGACTGACATTCCTGATAATGCTTCAGCATCGCCGGCAAATCGGCGTCTTCCTGCAACCAGCAGCAGTTCAGCTGCCATGCGCTGATCACCGGAAGAGCGAATCGTCTGGCCGAGTCCACGGAGTTCGGGTTCAGCCAGTTGCGCACCCCGATCCACGCGTAGATCGGCACTTTCAGATCATACACGACGTTTCTGAGCGCATCGCCGGATTCAAACAGGCCGGTGGACTGCATGATCACCAGCGGCGTGGCGTTCCCGGCGTACAGTCCGGCCGCCAGCGGCCACGCTTCGCCCTCACGACACACGCGGATCAGTCGCAGCGGCAGACGCTCCAGCGACGACTCCCACTGCCCGGTGACAGAATCCGGAATCCACACGACATGAGTGATTCCCATGGTCGTCACGGATTCCAGAATTCCTTCGGTCGTCAGCATCTTATCCCCCTGCTCGGACCATCCGGTCAGCCTCGCGCAGATCATCCTCGCCACAGCCGACCGGATCTCCGACAACCAAAGCCGTTTCCCGCACGGCATGCGTACGATACCCGGTGTGCACCGAATCATGAGTCACGTGCCGCCGGCAACTGCCGGCGACTGCCGGCGACACGATCAGTTCCGCGGAATCCGGATGGCCTTGCCGACCTTCAGCCGATCGGGGGCTGCAAGTCGGTCTCGATTGATTTCGAAGATTTCCTGAAATCTGGCCGGTGATCCCAGAAATCGTTCAGCGATCTGTGACAACGTGTCACCATAGCGTACGACATACTCCTCGAAATCCGCGGGATCCGGGAGTTCCTCCGGAGAGTCCGGAGCAACTGCTCCTGCCGTGACGGACTCGGATGGACCCGCGTTCTGCGTGGCGGGAACAACCGGAGTGACGTCGGCGACAGGATTCTGCTGCATGGGTCCGGCTGTGGGCGCAGTCCCGGACGCAGTGCTTCGCTGATCATCTGACGGTGCTGACCGCGGCATCAGTGGTGGCAGCTCACCACCGGTAGTCCTGGCAGGTGCAGGGCTGACTGTGATGGGCAGTGGCACGCCGTCATTGCGGTCATTCAGATCGTGCAGCAGTTCCCGCAGTGTCCAGCGACGATTCTGCTGCTCGTCCTCGCTGCCAGCGGAATCCGGGCGATCTTCCAGGTAGACCGCCACATCGCGTGATCGGAGATGCTCATTCAGCTGCTGCTCCAGCCGGATGGAAGGGACATTGCTGGTCGTGAGCGGTTCGTTACGGAAAAACAGGGCACCGACAATTCCGATCAGCAGGATCCCCATGGCCAACCCAATTTTTCGATCCGGGTGCATGACGGAGTTTCTGACGGTTGACAGAAAGAACAACCGGAATGATCACGTGGTGCCGGCCACTGACGGTTTCGGCGAAACCAAACCGCCGCATGACCGGAACTTCGGAGATTCGGCAGATTCTGCTGAACGTCGCGCCGTCAGCAGGGATTCTGTCGGATTGTCTGCACAGGCCCTGACAACTCGGCCAGCTGACGAACTCAGCCAGCGAATCCGCATTCGAGGTGCAGGATTCATGTGGCCGAAGTTTTCATGAGTTTGTTCAACTGATTTTCTGACCGGTCCTGACTGTCCAGTCAGCTGCGTTTTTTTCGCTGCTGGCGAAGGTTGATCCAGCGCCAGGCCAGATGACTGGGCAGGATCTGTGGAAAGGCGGCGTCGACGTATCCGCCACGCGCGAGGGAAAACACCGTCGCTGCGGGTGCATCGCACGACTTCAGCAGCCACAACTCCTCCGCCGGCCAGCGCACCGCAATCCACGCGGCAATCGAATCACTGGTTACGTGCCAGGTCGCGGGCAGGCGAACTTCCCAGGGCTTCAGCTCGGGAGGAGCATCGGCCACCGCCGGCAGCAGCCGTTCTTCCTGCCGGAGGAATGCGGCGGTATCCAGCAGGGCCACGCCACCGGATTTCCAGACACCATCGGCTTCCCTGCGCTCGCTGACCAGTTGCAGGCGTGAGTCCCTGTCCTGCAGCTGTCGGGCGTTCTGAGTCATGGTGGAGATGGCCAGCCAGTGGGCTGTCACGTCATCGAGCCCGAGTTCCAGCTGGCGCGCGCGCACTTCATCGGCCGCGGCGCCTCCTCCGACCACGATCAATGGCCGCGGCAGGTCGGGCGATATTGCCAGATCGAGCAGACTCGGAACGAGATCCGGCCACGGCAGCAGGCTGCCGCCCAGCCGGATCACGGTCACGGGCGGTGCGCCGGCACGCACAACCTCGGAGAGACTATTCGATAATCTTGCTGATGGGGTATTCAACGATCCCCCGGGCTCCGGCGGATTTCAGTTTTGGAACGGCCGTCCGCACCACATCTTCACCGACAATCGTGTTGACCGCGACCCACTCGGGATCCGACAGGTGAGATACGGTCGGAGTCTGCAGCGCCGGGAGAAACTGCAGCACCTGTGCCAGATTGTCGCGATGGACGTTCATCATCAGGCCGACTTTGCCCTCAGCAGCCAGACAGGAATTCAGCATCAGGGCAATATTTTCGATCTTGCTGCGCAGCCATTCGTCCTGCCACGCCTTGTGGCTGGCGATGAACCGGGTTGTGCTCTGCAGCACCTCATCGACGATTCTGAGGTTATTCGCTCGCAGCGAGCTGCCGGTTTCGGTGACTTCCACGATGGCGTCGGCCAGCCGCGGTGGTTTGACTTCGGTGGCTCCCCAGGAAAACTCGACCAGTGCAGAGACACCGTGGCGTTCGAGATATCGCGTGGTGAGTCCGACGACTTCGGTGGCAATGCGCCGGCCCTCCAGCTCCCGCACATGCTGTACCGGAGAATCCTCCGGCACACACAGGACCCAGCGCACTGGTCGTCGACTGGCCTTCGAAAAAATCAGTTCGCACACTTCCTGGACGTCGGCACGGGTTTCCAGAACCCAGTCGTACCCGGTGATTCCGGCATCGAGAATCCCGTTCTCGACGTATCGTGCCATTTCCTGGGCACGAATCAGCATGCACTCGATCTCCGGATCATCCACCGCCGGAAAGTAGGAGCGCGAGGAGAACGTAATGTTGTAGCCCGCCGCGCTGAACAGCGCGGCCGTGGATTCCTGCAGACTTCCGCTGGGAATCCCAAGTTTCAAGACCCGCGACGACATGATATTCCTGACAGTTGGCTGGTAATGGGACTGGCAGAACCGGCACTGGCTCCCGCGGTCCTGGGAAAACACTGGGTCACACGACGATGGGACGGGAGCCTGTCCCGGTTCTTCAGAGGCAGCAGGGTTGGGACTGCGGGTCAGATCATACTGCGCGGCAGCGAAATCGCGGCGCGAAAAAATTATCGCTGGTACACGGTGCCGGGATCAAACACCCGGTCACCAACGGTGCTGACCTCTCGTGTGTTCGGGTCAACCTTGCGAAAAAAACAGCTGCGATAGCCCTCGTGGCAGGCAGCTCCACCCTTCTGATGGACTCGCACCAGAATGGTGTCGCCATCACAGTCGAAGTACACGGCCTGCAGTTCCTGGACATTCCCGCTCTCTTCGCCCTTGCGCCACAGCCTGCGGCGGCTGCGGCTGTAATAGCAGACGCGTCCCGTGCGCAGTGTCTCCTCGTACGCCTCGCGATTCATCCAGGCCATCATCAGCACATCGCCGGTGACGGCATCCTGGGCAATGGCCGGAACCAGTTCGTTCCGGGAGAAATCCGGGCCTGCCATCTCACACATCACTGACCTGCATTCCACAAAAAATGATCCGGGCCTGAGAACAACGAGCAGTGAACTGTGCCCCTCCCGGTTTTGTCCGTTTCGGTTTTGTCCGTCCCGGTTTTGTCCCGCCGTGACCTCAGGAGCGTAGCAGCGCACCGGGATTCACTCCAGCCGCCAGGATCCTGAGCCCCCCGCGGTCGCGTGATCCCTGACGTTCGGCAAGCACCGTCCTGCCTCGCCCGGCAGGCTCACTCAGTGGCGGGACCGCTTGAACCGATCGGCCAGCACGGCCAGCAGCAGTACCCCTCCCAGCACGATCTTC
>SYLK01000151.1 GCA_005809115.1 Planctomyces sp.
CGGGAACTGGTCGTCGAAGACGACTTCCGGCCGAGTTCCGTGGCTGTTGTGCAGCAGAGCGAGTGACACCGGCACCTCCTGAAACAGCCTCCCTATTTGCGGGTGAACATTTTCTGTTCCAGCACGTCCATGGCCCGCGCAATATCTTCGTCGGCCAGCAGCTCGTCAGGTTTTCGGCCGCGATAGTACGTCCGCAGAGCATTCTCGGGCTGCGGGACCTCAACGTCCGGAGCGAGTCCCGTCCCCGAAAAATTGCCGTTCGACGGTGAATAGAACCTCGCTGTGGTGAGCTTCAGCCCCGTGTCGCCCGAAAGATGGATAATGCTCTGCACCGACCATTTTCCATACGTCTTGCGCCCGACAATCACGCCGCGTTTGTGATCGTGAATTGCCCCGGCCACGATCTCACTGGCACTCGCACTGTTTTCATCCACCAGCAGGACCAGGGGGTATTGCCTGGTGTTGTTGGGATGTGCCGGAAATACCTGGTTCTGCTCGGACGAACGCCCCCGTGTGGTGACAATCACACCATCGTCAATAAAACGATCGACCACCGCCGCGGCCGTTTCGAGCAGCCCGCCTGGATTGTTCCGCAGATCCCAGATCAGCGCCTTCATTCCCTGCCGCTCCAGCGATCGCAGGGCTTCATCCAGTTCCTCGACTGTGGAATTCTGAAATCCTTCCTGACGGATATATCCGATCCCCTTTTCGGAATCCAGGATGACAGAGCGGGTGACGCTGCGGATATGGACCCGGCGACGCGTGAAGCTGCCCGAGTTTCTGGCGCCACTCGGCTGCTCCCAGGTCAAGGTCACGCGGGTGCCTCCCGGCCCCTTGAGCAGTCTGGCTGCTTCGTCAATCGAGATGTCGCGGCAGTCCGACCCGTCAATCTCAACAATGTGATCTTCCGGCCGCAGCCCGCCGTCCTCGGCTGGACTGTCCAGCAGCACGTTGACCAGATGCATCCCGCGTCCCTTGACGGCCTTCATCTCGATGCCAATCCCCACCAGTTCTCCCTGAATGCTGCCGAACAACTCGCTGTACCGGTCGGGAGTCAGAAAATTGCTGTACTCGTCAAGCGCATTGCAGCCCCCGAAAATGAATTCCATCACGACAGCCGTCGCATCCAGGCCACACTCCCGCCTCGACAGATCACAGATCCGACTGATCAACGAGCGGGCTTCCGCACGGCTGGCAAGACGGCGATTCCAGTATTCCTGCCGCAGTGTTTCACGCAGCTTCTCAGCCCCCGGCAGCATGTTTTCCGGGATGTTGTGACTCAGGAACCGTTCGTTGCCGAGTGCCATATAGAGGCTCTCCGTACCGTGCGCAACAAACCGGGTGACCGAGATCGTGTCGACATATTCCAGCTGAATCCGGTCGAGAATGTCCTGAAACAGATCCAGCGATTCTGATCGCCCCTGCTTCAGCAGCTTCTCTTCAAAACTGCGATCGGTGTATCGGCGATCAATGCCGAAGTGAATCCGAGTCCGCCGCAGGGCGTAGCTCAGCGACTGATCTTTCTCCCAGCGCTTCAGCGATTTCTCGTAAAACTCAATCGCCTCGATCCACTGGCGAGACGTTTCATATTGCTCGCCCGCCCGCAGCGCTTCCTGAGAATTCGCATATCCCGAAACGTCGATCACGGCTTCGTCGGCCGGCAGCTGCCGCTGCATCGCAACGGCCGCGACAACGCTCAGCACGAAGTAACAGAACTGACGAAGTCGGATTCTCAATCGCATGACACCCCCCTCAACCCAACCACAGCGACTTCCGTCAGCCTGCGGTCAACCATCCCCTGCTCGCTGCCGAGCGGCGTCATGCCAGTTCGTCGGAATCCTTCCTGAAACCAGTTCTCACCAACCGTAACAAGCCGAAAGTACCGAACGTAACGACACATCGAATATATGGCTGAAAATCACCGGGGTCAAACACTGATTTGCTGCAGATTCTGCCACCGTTCCGTAGTCCGCAAATCAGGCAGTCGCCAGCACCTCCATCCGATTTGACCAGCTTCTCACCAGGAAAAGACCAGGTGCTCCGGGAACTCCCAATTTGCCGAGACACCAGATGATGCCCAACCCCGACAATCGCGCAATTGAACGCTCCGACGCCGAATCCCCAGCCCGGCCGGAGCCGTGGGATCCGATTTGCCGCCGGATCGCAAATTCCAGGGTTTCCGGGCGGGCGACAACACCCAGCGCCTTTTCGGCGCATTCGTTCCACCCCGGCCACGTCCACCAGCGGACTGAACCAGGCCCTGCGGCACCATCTGACCGGTCAGGAAATCGAGATTCCTGCCCCGGCAACGGCAAAGCGAGGCTGGTCACCGATGGAATCAAAAGCGGTATCTCCGATGAACAGACAGCCGGCATTCGGATGCCGTGCCTGCTGTTCGGTCGACATCTGTTCCACTGCCGTGGTCAGCACCAGCCGCACACGAGCCTCGTGGCGAATCAGCTGCGGACACGTAACGCGAGGTGAACCGGCACAGGTCCAGATGGCTTCCAGAGTCCCGTCCCCAATCCGGTACTGTCGGGCTGCTCCGAATTTCGCATCCCCCGGGTCGTACAGGGCCACAATCAGGCTCTGCTGATCGGGCGTCAGGATCAATCCGTCCGGAAACAAGTCTTCCGCCGTCAGGTCAATCAGGATTTCCGGCTCTCCCAGCGAGCCCTGAGCGATATCCAGGCGGCTGCGGGTGATCACCTTCGACGGCGAATCGATGTCGATCAGGTCCAGCGCCCCGCCACGAGCGCGCAGGACACCCTTGCCGTTGGAACAGATCTGATCGTTCCGGAGTCGGATCAGCGCGCGGTCAGCCTGCCGCCACAGATACAGGCCTGCTTTTTGTGTACGGAATTCCAGGTCCTTGCACCCGAAGATGAGATTGTTTTCGAACAAGAGTCCATCATTGATGATCGTGTTCTGAACTCCGCTGTCGATATCGCTGACGAACGCTGTCCAGTGGCGGTCACGGGTGTTAAACAGTCCGACTTCCAGCTCCACTCCTGCGACAAACACGCCAGGATGATCTGTCGGGAAGGCGAAACCGGGACGCCCGTGCAGTTCGAACGATGCGTTCTGCAGCGGATGAAGGTGCAGGATATTGACGGAACCGACGACAGACTGCGGACCGTGCTGGATGGCGACCCAGCTGAACGAAGCCTCGTCCAGAAAGCCGGGGCCTTCGGGCAGGTAGCGCAATTCGGCCGATTCTGGTCGGTAGAGGATTTCCGTTTCAATAATCTGCATGCTGGCCGCAATCCCGCGGTGGTGTTGAAGGCAACACAGAACCCTGTGGCTGCAAGATCATATCAGTGAGGCCCGGGGAAGTTCAGCGCACTGGCCGGAAAACACGCTGGTCTGCCGCAGATTTTCGTCGAGTGTGGCCAACGGCTGTGCATCCGAGTATGATTGGATGACTGCGGCGGTCGCTGGCCGAGGGCGGCGCGGACTGATGACCTGCCCCGCAGTACCGCGGGACGACACTGCTGAGGCGATTCTGCTGATGTTCCTGGTCGGCTGGATTCTGTGTTTTCTGGTGGCTGCATGGACCATCCCCGCCATGATTGCGCTGCTGCTGAAGCAGCTGCGGTCCCGTCCCGTGACGGATGAATTTCTGAGCGGACCGCTGATCTCGGTCATCATTCCGGCGCGCAATGAAGAGCAGCAGATCCGGCAGTCGGTGCAGTCCGTGCTGCAGTCCGAGGGAGTCCGCCTCGAGCTGATCGCGGTCAACGACCGGTCCACGGATGCCACAGGGCGACTGATGGAACAGGTCGCGGCTGACGATGCCCGGATGCACGTGATTCATATCAGCGAACTGCCCCCGGGATGGCTGGGCAAGAATCATGCCATGCACGTGGCGGCACAGCGGGCAGCCGGATCACTGCTGCTGTTCACGGATGGTGATGTGATCTATAAACCGGAGGCGCTGGCAATGGCCCTGGCTCACGTCCGCGACCACCAGCTGCACCATCTGTGCCTGCTGCCACGGATGCTTCCCGGGCGGATCCTGGAGAACGCGGTCGTGGCGTTTTTCGGACTTTCCTTCTCGATCGGGATGCAGTTGCAGTGGATCCGAACGCGCTGGCCCCTGTCTTACGCGGGTGTCGGCGCATTCAATCTGGTGGATGCCGAGTTCTATCGGGGGTTCGGTGGCCATCAGCCGATTGCCCTCGACGTGCTGGACGACGTCAAACTGGGAAAACTTGTCAAACGGTACGGTGGAAGGCAGGACTTTCAGAGCGCCCCGGAACTGCTGTCGATTCGCTGGCAGCCCTCATTGTGGGGTGTGATTACGGGACTGGAGAAGAACGGCTTTGCCGCCCTGAATTATTCGATCGGCGGGATCTGTCTGGTGACGATCGTGTTTCTGACCGGGATGATTCTGCCCTACGCGGCGGCAGCCTTTCTGCCCGGGGCTGCCGGCAGCGGATTTCTGGCGACGGTTGTGGTCTGGCATGTGGTTTATGGCGCAGCATGCGTGCTGTCCGGCGCGGGATTCGCCGTGACCGCACTGTTTCCTCTGGCCGCGTGCATCATGGTTTTTGCGTTCTGGCGTTCGGCTGTGATTACTCTGAAGCAGGGTGGAATTCGGTGGCGAGATTCGTTTTATCCGTTGTCGCTGCTCCGCCCGGCCGTCTACCGTTGACCATCGGGAGGCCGATCGGACGGCGCGGCATCAGTCCGGACCGGTACTTATGAAACTCACCTTTCTGTCCTGCGAACCGGTACCCGACATCGCAGAACTGTCCCGTCGCATGCAGCGGGTGGCTGAACTTGGCTACAGTGGCATCGAACTGACGGCCCTCTATCCCATGCACGACATGGTCGAGGACATTGTTCGACTCACGGAAAAATTTCAACTGCCGGTGGTGTCGCTGCTCACCGGGTGGTCGTATTCGCATGAAGGTCTTTGCCTGAGCAGCCCCGAACCCGAAGTCCGCGAACGGACGGTCCAGCGCCTGGAAGACTACGTCGCGATGGCCGCCCGGCTGGGGTCAATCGTGGTTGTGGGCCTGCTGCAGGGGCTCAGAACCAATGAGCCGGACGCAGGAGTCGCTGCCAGCCGCATCACCGAATGTCTGCGACGGGTGGCTGACTCGGCAGACAAACGTGGCGTGACCGTCGTGGTGGAACCGGTCAATCACTTGCAGGTTGGTTTTCATCACACCGCGGATGACGCTGCGGAACTGGTCCGGCGAGTGGGCTGCCCTGCGCTCAGCTACATGCTGGATACGATTCACATGAACATTGAGGAGAGATCTCTGTTTGAGACGATCCGCACTCATGGTCAGCGAATTCGGCATTTTCATCTGTGTGAATCCAACGGCGGTCCACTGGGCAGCGGAAATCTCGACATTCCGGGAATTCTGGAGGCTCTCACCGCGGTCGGATACGACCATTGCATATCGGTAAAGATCTACCAGCAGCTGCAGTGGGACGAGGCAGCCCGGCAGGCGGTGGAATACCTTGGCTGGCGACTCTGACATGCCGCCGATCCTGATGGAGAGGCTGGCACCAGCAGCAATCGAGGGAACCAGTGAAAATTCAGAGAACCAGAGAACCAGCGAAAAGAGCGGCCTGAGTCGAACTCAGACCGCTCTCGATGTCAGACAGGCAAGGCTGGCCATAGCTTACCGCCTGACAGCAGATTATCTTTCGCAACTTGTGTGCCACCTTTCATGCAACGCTGTGAAGCATTTTGAATGCGGAAAAGCTGGGGTTTTCAGAATTGGAGGAATATGAGATAGGCCAGATTCCCTGACCACCAACTGAACCAATCAGTCAGAAAGGAATCTGGCCATGAGTCTCAGGAAACAGCAG
>SYLK01000152.1 GCA_005809115.1 Planctomyces sp.
GGATTCTGGCACCGGATGGGTGACGTCGGTTATCTGGACGAATCGGATCGTCTGTGGTTCTGCGGTCGGAAAGCACACATCGTCACAACAGCCACCGGACCAATGTATTCGGTCTGCTGTGAAGCGGTCTTCAACGTGCACCCGTCCATTTTTCGCACCGCTCTGGTGGGTGTAGGACCGGTGGGCCGACAGGTTCCTGTGATCGTGGCGGAACCGGAGGAATCACAGTTCCCGGACACGCCGACAGACGGCAGCCGGCTGACCGCGGAACTGCTGCAGCTGGGATCCGCGAACGCGCTGACGCAGAACATCCGACACATCCTGTTTCATCGTTCGCTGCCGGTCGACACGCGGCACAACGTCAAGATCAATCGTGAACTGCTGGCTGGCTGGGCCGCAGCGCGGCTGCATGACTGCATGACTGCGGGAATTCCCCGGCAGGCTGGCGCCGTCTTGTCGAATGATCATGACGGGCTGCAATAGCCTTCCAGTTCGCAGTTCAGGAAATTGATCAGTTCCCGAAGTCGGCCAACCTGCCGGCGGTCGAAGGCGAATGCAATTCTGGGAAGGTGCATCAGGTGTTCGTCGTCGAATTCCAGACGATGAACTGCGGTCTTTTCGATGACGCCATGACTGCAGACATCGCCAAATTCGGCATTGGCCTGCTGCAGAACATGTTCCGGCGGTTCGACATGCAGTCGGAGAATCAGTCGGTCCTGCACGAATCGCATACTGTTGTAGATACTGTAGAAGCCGATGACTTCGTCCACGGCATCCTCGACGCTGTCCGTCACCCGAAAGAGGGACATGTCGCTGGGCGAGATCAGACCGCTGTCCAGCAGTTCCGACCGGACATGGTCGAGCCAGTGAGACCAGAACGTCCCGCCCGGCTCATCCAGCATGACCAGCGGCATCAGGTCACGTTTTCCCGTCTGAACCAGAGTCAGCGTTTCAAAGGCTTCGTCGAGCGTGCCGAAACCGCCCGGGCAGGTCACGACGGCATGAACCTCCTTGACGAACATCAGTTTCCGCGTAAAGAAGTATTTCATATTGACGAGTTTGGGATCACCCGCAATCACCGGGTTGGCCTGCTGCTCGAACGGCAACAGAATGTTCAGCCCCATCGCCATCTCCCGCCCGGATCCCAGATGGGCGGCTTCCATGATGCCTCCGCCAGCCCCGGTGACGACCATCCAGCCCTCCTCGGCCATCCGCCGCCCGAAGTTCTCCGCCTGCTTCCACGTCGGATGGTCAGCCTGAGTGCGAGCAGAACCAAAGACGGAGACCTTGCGGTTTCGACGGTACGGAGCAAAGACCTTGAATGCGTAGCGGAGTTCTCTGACAGCGCGGCTGATGATCTTGAGGTCCCCCCGCGCCGCGCCATCGCTCTGGAGCTTGTCCGCCGTAGCTTTGATTTCTTCAATCAGTTCTGAATGCCGACGAAGTTCATCGACATGTTCGATGACACTGGATTCCGAAACGTCCGGATGTTTCAGATGTCTGCGTTTCTCCATTCCAACCATCCCGCGCCAGGCGCTTTCAGACGACGATCTGCCGGACATGCCGCGACCCGCAGGAAGACAGGGTCAGGATTCACCCCGGACGCGAAACTCTGTCGAACTCTGATTTCCGGTCGGTGCGACATTGCCCGGATCACAGCACCGTGGACGCTCTGCAGTCAGCACAGCGCCGGCTCAGCAAACGACAACCCCGGTATGAACTCGGCAGCGGCGCTATGACAACAGCGCCTGCAGAGCTTCTTCCCGAGTATCATAGATTGCCCAGATTGTGTCGAGTGCCGTGATGCGGAGCAATTCCAGCGCCATGTCGCTGGCACCACACAGAACCAGCTCGCCACCTTTTTTCTTGACGAACTTGTGACACCGCAGCAGCAGAGCCAGAAACACCGAACCAAAGTAACCGACACTGCTGAGGTCCACAATCACCATCGGAGCTTCCTGGCTGGCCAGCGGCTCCATGACCAGGTCGGCGGCCTGTTCGACGAGATCCCAGTTCAGCGACTCAACACTCGATGCCGGCTTGACCACGACTGTATTGCCGTGCCATTCAATTTGAAAACTGTCCAGAACTTCAGACACAGCAAGCACCCCTTGAGTCAGGTTTCTGTGGCACATCACACATGGCAACACCGCTGGCCCGCACATTCCCTGCAACGGGAAAGTCGCAGTATATCAGATTGGGGCCTTCGTGTCGTGTGAACCGGTCCGATTCAAACTGCTGGATCCGGGAGCCGACAATCAGACCGAAAGATGGGACCAGTCCGCACGGGACGGACAGTGAACATGCGCAGTTTACGGTGACTTTGCGGCCTTCGCGATTCTGGGATATTTGCGTCGCGCAACAATGAAGACTTGACATTTCTTCGAATTCCTCCTGTAATCAACGGGAAGCGGTGCTGAGCTTTTTGGGAGAAGGCGACGCACTGGATCTGGAATTGGTGGTTGTGCCGCGAAGTACGTCGGCAGGAGCGCCAATCCGGAGCAATCGAACAATTCGTGAATCATCGCGGGGGCTTTGATTCCGAAAAGAACGTGAGTGAAGGTTGCAAGTAGAGTGATCCTGTTGAAATTCGGGGAGTTTCAGCAGGGTTTTCGCTGGATCGGGACTTATCCAGTGACACCAAGATGGGTCTGACTGGTCAACAGGATGTGTCGTTGGCTGGTCATTGGGTGAGACAATTCGATGGCTGGGCACGCATCTCTCCGCGTGGTCGTTACGGGCGTCGGGGTGGTATCTCCGATCGGGATCGGTAACGCGCCGTTCTGGGACAGTCTCGTTCACAATCGCTCGGGAATTGACTTCCTGCAGTCGATGCCGACCGAAGGGTTGCCATCGGCATTTGGTGCCGAAGTGCGGGACTTTGATCCTGCCCGGTTCCTGAATGACCGAAAGTTCCTGAAGGTCATGTCCCGCGATATTCAGCTGGGTGTGGCATCGGCAAACCTTGCTGTTACCGACGCCCGGATTGCTCCGGGCGAAATCGATCCGTACCGGATGGGTGTGGAGTTTGGTGCGGGGAGAATGACGTCGCATCCGTCTGAGTTGGTCGAGGCGGTGATGGCCTGCAGTGACGAGAACGGGCTGGATCCAGGTCGCTGGGGAGATCAGGCACTGGGGCGGATCGCACCGTTGTGGCTGTTGCGGCAGCTGCCCAATATGCCAGCCTGCCATGTGTCGATCGACCACAATGCCATGGGGCCGAATAATACGATCACGTGCCGCGATGCGTCGGCGCTGCTGGCGCTGGCTGAGGCGGTGCGAGTGATCCAGTCAGGGCGAGCGGACTGCATGATCGTGGGCGCCTGCAGTTCCAATATTCATCCGGTCGACATTGCCAAGTTTCATCGCTTCGAGGGACTCTCGCGAGGCTTCGATGATCCTCGCCGGGCATGTCGGCCGTTTGACTTCGAGCGCGACGGGGCTGTGGTCGGAGAGGGAGCTGCTTCATTTGTGGTCGAGAGTTACGACCATGCAGTGCGTCGGGGCGCCGAAATCTATGCCGAAATTCTGGGCACCGGTTCGGGCAGTGACGGCCGAGGCCATGTGAACGAATCGGCTGGAATCGGTCTGGTGCGGGCCATGCAGTCGGCACTGCTGAAGTCCGGGATCGAGCCGCGTGAACTGGGCCACATCAATGCTCAGGGCAAGAGCACTCAGCCGGATGACATCGTGGAATCCCGCGCCTACCATCGAGTCCTGGGTGACTGCGTGCTGAATGTCCCCGTGACTGCGATGAAGAGTTTTGTGGGCCACTTTGATGCCGGTGCTGGTGCTGTGGAGCTGGCAGGGACCCTGCTGTCACTGAAACACGGTGAAGTTCCGGCGACACTCAACTATGAGGTTCCGGATCCGCGCTGCCGCCTGAACGTGGTGCGGGAACATGCCCGACGCCTGACCAGTCGCACTGCCATCACGGTCAACCGAACGGCCATGGGACAGAGTGCTGCCGCCGTGCTGAGAGCCCTCTGAAATCGCCGACTCACCAGCTGTGACGGGACGCACCGGCTGTGACTGTCCCGGGTGGAAGCCGTGTCCGCCGCGACGGCGGTGACTGCGCATCAGACCGACAAGTCACTGATGTCTGCCGTTGCCTGAAAATCGGTGCCGGCGGCCTGCAGATCGCGCTCCAGATCACGCACGCCACACTCGACGGGGACGGCGATCTTCATCACGATTTCGAAACCGTCACCGTCGGGTGTGCGCACGGCGTGCATCCCTGTGATATCCACACGCCGCATCGCGATGACGGCCGACAACTTGCGCAGAGCGCCCGGCTGATTTCGCCCTCCCAGCCGCAGCAGATGCATTCGCCGACTGGAACCGGCCGAGTCGGTATTCAGAATTCGTGCCGGATCATTCACACCGACTTCAATCCCAAAGGGGCGGCACACATCCAGCAAGTGGTCGCGAATGATGCCTGATTCCATGGCATCCGGAAACTCCGCGGAAATAATCATCGTAAAGAATCCACGCACCACTGTCTGACTGCATTCTCGCAGATCAGCCCCCAGTTCGGTCATCGCCTTCGTGACTGCCGAGAGAATTCCGGAGCGATTCGCGGCTGTCATGGTAATGACGTATTCTCTGGTCATTCTGTGATTTCCTGAAGCATGAGTCTGAGATCTGTCAGGGTATCCGAGTCCATCTCAGCCACATCCGCAGTCGAGGCAGACAGCGGGGTGTCCGAAGGTCCGTGGAGAACTCCTCCGGACGGAGATATGACTGAGAACCCCTGACAAAACCTCCGTGGCAGCGTTGAGACGAGAGTGTTCGAGATGCAGGGAAGGGCGATAAGGACCGGCCAAAAAATAAGTTGAACGAATTGTCTGGTCAGGGAAGCGCAGCGCCCCCCTGACCGGAATCACGCTGGTGTGTGACAGCGGCTGGACCTGAATGTTTCGTTTTGAGCGTAAGATTGCTGCATGAAATCATCGGCCAGCTGAAGAACTGATCCAGCGAATCCGAATTCGAGGTGCAGGATTCATGCGGCCGAAGTTTTCATGAGTTTGTTCAACTGATTTTTTGGCCGGTCCAGGACGACAATGGTCGTCGAGGAGCGATGACGCTGCCGATCAGCCGCTCACGCACGTTTTGTCAGGAGTTCTGAGAACAAAGCTCGACCACATGCCCATCCGGGTCACACAGGAAGACCTGGATCGCGCCGTCCGGTCGGCGTTTCGCATCGTCGACCAGGCTGATCCCCAGCCGCTTCAGCTGCGCCGCCGCTGCCTGGGCATCATCCACGGCGAATGCGAAGTGATGGTTTCGGCTCGACTTTACGACAACATCTGCAGGATATCCGGCCGGTCCGCTGCGGTCATGTTCCTGGATCAGGTGGATCTGAGTTGCGCCGGCCTGGAACCAGGACCCGCCGAAAGAAAAAGGCGGACGCGGCACTTCCCGCATTCCCAGCAGGTCAACGTAGAAGCGGCGACTTGCTTCCAGGTCCCTGACGATCAGTGTGACATGGTCGATGTGCTGAACCTGGATAGGCGAAGCAGTAACACTGTTCATGCCGGGTTCCCCGAAAAACCACCTTCCCCTGAAGGGACTGCAACTTCCCTTTCCTCCGCAGCGGAGTGTAGTGTGACAGCCCGGGAATGCGCAGTCGCTCGCGAAAATTCGGCCCTGCGGTTCGGCCTCGATCCTCAACGCGTCCTGGATTTTTCTTCGCCGGCTGCCGCCTCCGGATTCAGCGGGCGACGCCGCGGCAGACCGCGCGGAAGCCGGCGCGTCATGCCCTCGGTGATGCCGCGAGACACCTCGTTCAGCGGCATGCCCTCTGAAATCGCCTGCGGCAGCTCACCCGGGAGCTTTTCCGACAGTTTTTCCGTGACCTTCCCCGGCAGACCCTGACCTGAAACGACCCGGTTGACATCCTGGACAACGCGATCAAGCTGCTGCTGCTGTCCGGGAGGCAGCAATTTTGATTCCGACACACGGCGAAATACAGCGTTCGGATCCACTTCTCCCGACTGCAGGGACGCCACAATCTGCCGGACTTCCTGGACCTGAGCCAGCAGCTGACTGTGCTCCTGCATCAGTCGCTGATATTCCCCGCCAAAGCGTTCGGTGATCTTCGCTTTCTGATCGCCGGCAAACGAATCCACTTCCGCCAGGAGACGCTGCTTCGCATAATTGACCTGACCGGCGAATGCCGTCTGGACGCCCTCACTGATCTGGGCGCCCAGGTCGGAGCTGAGTTCAACTTGCGGCTGTCGCAGTGTTCCCCCGAGATCGAGTTCCGCATTCACTCCCTGAATCGCGCTCAGCGCATCCTGGGCGATCTGCAGAAACTCAGGACGCAGTGAACTGGCAGCGACAAACCTGGGCTGCTGCAGTCCGCAGTTCATCAGCACCCGCCCGTCCAGTTGCTGGCCCCTGAGCGTGAGATCCAGTTTCCATCCGATATCGGCCAGCCGCGCCGACAGCATGGCCTTGTCCGGCCGCCCCGCAGCCATGACCTGCTCACGGGAATCCCGGTAATCACCGGCGAGATGTGTCACGAGGACGCTGCCCGTGGCATCAAGCGAAGCAAGCAGGCTCAGGGGTGACGGGCCTCCAGTCTTCATCCGGATGACACAGGGACGCCCCAGCAGAGGTGCATCACTCGTGGCATCGCACAACTCTGCTTCAAACGGCACGGATTCACCATCCTGCTCGAATTCACCCGTAACCGACAGCTTTTCCAGCAGGAAACCGGGAGTCGGATTGAGGAGCGGGAATTCGAAATCCTGCCCCCGGGAACGTTCGGGCTTCAGCTGACTTGTCAGGTTCTGACGGTATTCCTGTGCGAGTTCAATCCACGAAAAAAGTTTCTGGAGTTGCGCGTACATCGGTTCGCCCAGCAGTGATTCAGACACCCGCCGCGCGTCCGGCTTCAGCATGTCGAGCTTGTGGCGGACGAGTTCCTGATCGTTGCGCCGGGCGTCGTCGAGTCGGACCATGTCCGTCCGGACTTCCGGTACCACCTCGGTCAGTTCCGACTTCATCTTCTGGACATCCTGCGCCAGCACCTCGCCACGCTGCGCGAGCCGGACATACTGTTCGATCTGCTGCAGCGGGTCACCCCTGCGAGCCAGCTCGAACTGATCCCTCAGCTCCTCAACCCGAGGCCGAATCAGCCTGACCCGATCGTTCATGTCCTGAAACCGGACATCCCATTTTTCCACGACTTCCCGGCCGACCCGCCACGTTTCGAGGACATTCGGGTCGAGCTGAGCTTTCGTGTCCTCCGTCAGGCGCGTGAGCCATTCGTCGCCCATCTGGTGGAGTTTCTCCGAGATCCACGATGGCTGCCCGTCGGCCGTCTCCTCCGCCGCCGGTTCCAGCAGACCATCGTCAGATCGCGCCGTTCCCAGCCGAACTCCGCTCAGGCGTCCTTCCCGGATCACGAACTGTTTTCGCAGCAGCGGGTCTCCGGCCAGCTGAAACTCGAGGCTCTCAAACTCCATCAGGTTCGTACCGGGTCGTGTCTGGCTGGCGAGCGCAACCTGTCGCACCTGCAGTCGGGGGGGGAAAAACTTCGTCGCGACCTGGTGCATGTCGACTTTTGCACCGGTCATGGCCTGCAGCGCCTGGACGGCGGAGTGTTTCAGCAGTGGGTCAAGCCCCCAGGTCAGAAAGCCCCAGAGGAGCAGAACGACCATGGCTCGTGGAATGATATAGGACCAGCGCATGCGCGACTCCGATGGCAGGGGGCGTCCGCGGGGTAATTCTGAGTGGCCGGGCAGAAACTTCCTCAGTCACAGGCCGGCCTGCCAGGGACCCGAGGGAGAGCTATTCGACGGAGCCGAGGCGGTCGGCCCATTCAGCGCCCAGCAGAATTCTGGCCAGCCTCCAGCGACGCGCATGCACGCCAACCACCGCGATGTACTCGGCAAAGACCGGACGACTGAGCCAGTGAACCGGCAGAATCAGTGCCAGACCAATCAGAAAACTGCCCATGACCACCGAATTGTTGAAGTCTGTCCAGGGCATCAGCGGCGTGTTGTACAGCTGCGTCCAGAACGACTGCAAAGATGGGTGGGCCAGGACTCTGGCACCCACGATGTCGGAAACCGGATCAAGATAGACCGAGGCGAACGTGGTGGCGACTGCGGCACTCGCTGCGATGCCGAGGTTGACTCGCAGCATGGCGAGCAGGATACCCAGCGAAATGGCCAGCAGATTTCCCTTCGGCACGAGGCCGATCAGAACCCCGAGTGCCATTCCCAGCGACATCTGGCGCGGCGTCGACTGCGCCAGCAGAGCCAGAAGCAGCAGTCGCACCGGCCGAAGGAACACGTACATCGACATCCTCCCTGACGTCTTCGGACTTCCGCTGTTCTGAAGGCAGACAGGTCAGAACCTGCCTCCCTCCGGAACCGCCACCGCACGCTGCGGCGTCAGCAGTGCGGGAGTGTAGCGGTCACCGAATTTCCTCGAAACGCGGGGCAACCCGTGGATCGAGACAATTCCGTGTGTCAGGGAAACCATGGAATCGTCGTTCGGCAATACCCGGCCCGGCACTGAACTGAACCGGCAGCATCTGCCGATTCAGGAGTGTGGGACCGGGCAGTCGTCCGGAGCCGCAGGGCAGGCCGGTCAGTAGGGCCGGTCGGCGGCCGGTCGGCGGCCGGTCGGCGGCCCTATTTCGCGGCAGCCTGTTCCTGCTTTTCCTTGCGCCGTCTTTCGAGGATTTCGGGCTGCAGCCCACGCGGCACCTGCCGGTAGCACTGGAATTCCATGCTGAAGGTTCCCTTGCCCTGAGTCATGGACCGCAGTTCGTTGGCATAGTCAAACATCGTCGCCAGCGGCACTTCCGCGTTGATTACACAGATGGTGTCATTGACTTCTGAGGACGTGACCATGCCGCGTTTGCTGGAAATGTGGCCCGTGACCTGTCCCTGATACTCTTCGGGCGTCTCGATTTCCAGTTTCATGATGGGCTCCTGCAGAGCCATGTCGGCTTTTCGGAGCGATTCACGCATGCAGGCAAAACCGGCAATCTTGAAGGCCATTTCCGATGAGTCAACATCATGATAGCTGCCGTCCTGCAGTCGCATCTTCACACCGACCACTTCGTATTCACCGAGTGGCCCCTTGTCCAGGCCCTGCTGGAATCCCTGGTTCACCGGCTGAATGTACTCTCTTGGAATACGCCCGCCGGTGACTTCGTCGACAAACTCATAGTGAGTTTCCGCGTTGTCGGGCATTGGTTCGAGCACACCGACGACATGCGCGTACTGACCGGAACCACCGCTCTGCTTCTTGTGCTTGTAATTGAACTCGACGGCCTTTGTCGGCGTTTCGCGGTAAGCGACTCGCGGTTCACCAACCACGCATTCGCAGTTGTACTCGCGTTTGATGCGCTCCACATAGATATCCAGGTGCAGCTGACCCATACCTGCGATCAGAGTCTGACCGGTTTCTTCATCTGTCATCACGCGGAACGTCGGATCGTCCCGGCGAAACCGTTCCAGCGCCTTGCTGAGTTTGTCGGCATCATCCCGCTTCTTGGGAGCGATCGACAGCCGGATCACGGCATCGGCCACGAAGATGTTCTCCAGCGACACCCGGATCCCGTCTCCCAGAAAGGTATCGCCGGAGGCACAATCGACGCCGACCACTGCCATGATGTCGCCGGCTTCGGCGAAATCGATGTCCTCACGATCATTCGCATGCATTCGCACCA
>SYLK01000153.1 GCA_005809115.1 Planctomyces sp.
TCCTGCCAGCGAAAACGGAATCGCCGAGATGAATCCCATCAGGAAGACCCACTCAAACACCAGACTCAACCGGCGGCAGATCAGAAAGTACGCCACGCAGACACAGAGGAACCAGAACATCGCCAGTCCCGGACTCAGGCGTTCTCGCCAGCCGCCTGGACCTCGACGCAGCTGAATTCGGTCAATGAAAGGCTGATACGCCGCGAACAATGCGACCGGCCAGGTGAAGACGAAATCATCCGCACGCAGGCTGAGCAGAGTTGTTCCGAGACATCCCGTAACAAACACAAAGGCCCAGTAAACGAGAGCCCGCGTCTCGCTCGTCTCATCTCGCAGCATCGAAATCCGACCAGCACCTGCAGCCAGCGGCAGCACCGCTGCCAGAATGGCGAGACAGTAATAGAACCATGTGATCAACCAGCGACCGGACGGAACGTCAAAAGCGTATTCCGGCTCAACGCCGAGCACCATTGAGGCGAGATCGAAATACGCTGTCTGCGGGATATCAGCAATCGTCAGCGATTCACTCAATTGCCGTGAGTCCAGTTGCGAGGGTTCCCCCAGAAACAGGCAGGCCGCACGGCTCTGATTTCGAACAAACAGCCGACCTCGTGACAGCGCCGGCTGAGTCCAGCAGATCTCACCTCCCAGGACTGACACTCGTCCGAGGCGCTCGAAACGCTCTCGGGACGCTCGTGCCAGAATGAGTTCCCCCAGATCATTGAACAGGATCAGCTTGCCGTCGACGGCCAGCACTGTGGAATGCCCCGGGCCGCTGTCACCCACGCTGACCGGAAACTGATTTCCGCGGAGTGGTCTGTCGTCCCCGGCGGACCAGAGTTCGTCCCCGGAATGCATGTCGATGCACCGAAACACACCGCGAGTCGACCGATGCGTTTTCGCCTGAGGATCCCGAACGTCGAAACCAAAAATGGCACCATCGATCAGTACGCTCGAGAAAATATCGTTCGAAATCCGCTCGCCTTTGCCATGCGACGTGACAGGCTGCGTCGGATCGTCCTTCAGTTCCAGCAGCTCGGACCAGGCGCGGAACGGGCTGGAAATCCACAGCCATGGTTCCTGATACAGGGGCCAGGAGGAATGCTCGTCATACCCCTGCGACAGCGGATGCCGCCAGAGCAGCTCACCGGTCATTCGATCATGACAAACCAGCACATTCTCCAGATATCCCAGAACCAGTGCACGACCACGGAACGAGATCGGATAGGCCGGAGCGTAACTGCCCGCATCGTCCCCGGCTTTCCAGCGCACAGCGCCCGTGACAGCATCCAGAGCAACCATGCTCGAACCCTGGCCCCCCACCGGAAGCAGCACCAGGCCATCCGTCACCGTGGGCGAACAGGCATATCCAAAGCCAGTCATCTGACACGGGAAAGCCTGTTCGAGTTCAAGCGACCAGAGCAGCTGACCCGAGACCGCGTCGAGGCACCCGATCAGACCGGCCGGGCTGGCAAAGTAAAGACGCCCCTGATCATAGGTCGGGGTTGCCCGCGGCCCCGGATAGACTCCCGCGGGGTCATAAGGCCAGTCGTAGCGATACTCCCAGATCGTTCTGCCTGTGCCGGCATCAAGGCACACCACGTACAGTCCGCTGAGACTCTGGTACTGGGTCGCCACGAATTGGTCCCAGGCGATGAACGCGGAGTAACCCTGACCGAGTTCACGAGTCCAGAGCACAGGAGGACCTTGTTCCGGCCAGGCATCAGCGATTCCGGTTTCCTGCGATCGGCCATCCCAGTCGGGGCCACGAATCCCCGGCCAGTCCCGGCCATCGTCGGCCATCACTGACACCATGATCAGCCACCACGGTATCAGATGACGGACGACAGGCATCGCAGATACTCTCCCTCACGCTCTGCTGGAGGTTCGCGGTTGCTCAGGCTCCGGGATTCCTGCTGATCGTTCATGGGCGTGCTCCGCGTGATTCTGCGTCCCTGACTGAGACGCGCACGAACACTCTCGCCGGGCGAGCTGGACAGATTGTACGCGCCTTGCACCGCAAGAGGCTACGCCGCACGTCAGAAGACTGTCACGCGCCATTGCAGGCAGGGAATCCGAAATTCGCTTGCGGAAGAACAGGAGGGCACTGGCGAACCGATCCAGAAGAATCGACATCGGCACCTGGCGGTTGCTCACAAGAAAGGGTACAAAAGTTCAGATTCTGATTTCGTTGTCGGCCATCTGGGAATCGGCGACGCACGGTCGAGTGAAAAGCGGACACAGAATAGCCACAGTATGGCTGTGTAGTGTTGACTATTTGGCCGATAATGCTGTATAATCTTCACATGGGGAGCACAGCAGGTGACAAAGAAGACGATGACATTGAACCTGACAGACGAGGAAATGAGCGTGCTGGAAGATCTGGCACGGCGAAAGGATCTTTCCAAGACGGGCGTTGTCAGGCAGGCGCTCCGTTTGTATCAGATGGTCGACCTGCGACTGCGGGAAGGCGAAAAGCTGATTTTCGAAGATGAAAAGAAGAACAAGAAATCGGAGGTCGTCGTGCTGTGAACACGGAGCCGATTCAGATTGTGCGACGAGCAGACGGAAGCCTGGTGATCGCTCAACTGCTCAGCAACCTCAGGGCGACGGACCTCCTGATGGTTGAGCGACAATGGGAGGCGTCGCGACAGTCTGTGCATCAGCGACTGCTGGGTTCCACCGGAGATCGGCGACGCTGGCCGCAAAGCCTGCACTGGGACTGGAAGAGCAAAGCGCACCTGCTGGGGCAGCTTGCCATCGGGTTGAGCGTGGTCACGCTAA
>SYLK01000154.1 GCA_005809115.1 Planctomyces sp.
CTGTGCGGCAGGCCTGAAAGACTTCCTGTCTGACAAGATTGTGCATGATCCCGCTCTCGCGCCACTCTCCCGGAGGCAACATCAGGGCTGACTCCCCGGGACGGGCTGCACCACGGCCTGGGCAAGATCCTGAAGTTTCCCCAGTCTTTCCAGTTCCCGCAAGTGTTTCTCACTGCTGAAGAAGACCTCAATCGATCGTGACATGCCGTTGCAGAGTTTCTCCACCGTTCGCTCCGCATTTCGGTTGCGCAGTTCCTTCGCACGCATCACAGCCGGAACCCGGATCGCGTTGAGTGCCGCATCGAACTCGCGTTTCCCCGGCAACTCCAGCAGATCACGGACGGCTGCCGCCAGACGCTCCGGATCGCGGTCAGCGGCCGCTTTCTCCGCGATTCGATTCAGCACTGCACGTTGCGCCGCCACATCCACAATCTGATCCCGCAGCAGGTACAATTCGCCTTCGACGCCAAGCCGGATACTGTCGTCCGGCAGCCGGATCGTGTCAAACGGGATCAGCCCGGGCGCATAGGGCACACGTGCCAGCAACAGACTGCCGCTGTATACGTACAGCCAGAATGTCGGATGTTCCGGATCAACCTCCAGCTCAATCTCACCCCGACGATCGGTACTCAGCTGCTGCAGGTTTTCTTCGTGTTGATCCTGATACCGGAATTTTCCCACCTTGTCGACTCGGTGGGATACCAGCGGACGATCGACTGCCTGATTCAGCACCAGCCGCACGCGGCTGCTTTCCGCCGCAGGACGCAGCCTCAGCGCCAGTTGCTGGACACTGCGTCCGCGACGTCCAAAGTGGGACAGACCGTGGGACAGGACCACGCCCGAAACCCGACCACGGTCCTGATCCGGGTACTTGCCATTTTCGACCGGCGTGTGACCTGGAACGGTGACACCTTCGTCAGGGCCTGACGCCGTGTCCGAGGCACCTTCCGAGAGGTCCTGATTGAATTTCGTGACGCGCACCCAGGTCAGATCCAGTCGCTGCAGCAACCGCACCCGGGTCGGCTCGCGACGTTCCATATGCCGGAGGTACGGCTGCAGGACATCGCCGGCCGCGATCTGAGCAGCCGTGGGATCCGGCGGCGGGATCTCCCCCGCCTGCAGCAGCAGCTCAACTTCATCCGAATCCCGCACGGCCTGCGTCAGAAACAGGACCGGACGAAATGAATCACGCATCAGGCTGGCCGCCGTGGCTGCAATCGCCCGATCGTCGGCGACCACGCGCCACCGAGACGGTGACAGTTCCCGAACTCTCGCATCATACTCGCGGCAGCAGACCTGCCAGGCACCCGCCACAGCTTCGATCGTCACGAGCATCACTTTCTGCGGGGACTCGTCACGACAGATTTCGGCAAGCTCCGCTGGCTGGACACGATCCAGCCGCGCGCGGCTGGCCGGCAGCAGCCAGCTGGTCATTACCACATCGGGCACCCACATTTCGCCGTAAACCTTCAGCACGGCATTCCTGACGTCCTGCTGCAGACGCGCTATCCGGTCCGCCGGCAGCTGGCTGTCAGAAGTGCAGCTCAGCTCCACTCGGACAGTGTAGGGCTGCAGTGACATCGCCGGAGCGTGTTCCGACTGCGCGGCGCTCGGACCACTCTCCGCCGCATACGTCGGCCTGCCACCTGCATTCGGTTCCTTTCCGTTCGGTACTGCGATTTCCGCTGGCTGGGACTGTGGCAGCCCAGACTGGAGGACGACCCCGGGTTTTTCCGCAGCCGGTTCCTGCCCCGAACCAGCAGCACCCGCCGTCATCACGATCGGGCACAACAAGAACAGCAGCACCGCTCGGGGCAGCGAGAACGCCGCGCGGTAATCGATTCCGGAGTTTCGGCCAGTCGGACCGTCGACTGCAATCATGGCCGCACCGCCCAGCGTTCTGCGTTCTGATAGACCGAGACCGGTCCCTCAACGAAACCGGAAATCGTCTTGTGAAACACCACGTAGTCGTCCACTTCCCAGAGCGGGATCAGGAAGGCCTGCGCCGCAATGTGGCGATGGATCGTAAACAGGCGATTCTGAGCTTCCACAAAACTGCCGGAGTAATCCAGGCCGATCAGCTCCTGCCGCATCCAGTCCGGAAAAAATCGCAGTCGCGCGACATCCAGGCTGGTATCGTTCGCCAGCAATGGCCACAGATCGAAGAGAGGCTCCTCCATGCGAACGCGGCGATACATCAGGTCCCATTCGACGTCAGCCAGGCGGCTGCCGTCTGCGGCCCCGGAAATCAACTCCACGTCAAAGCCGATGGTTTTCCAGTAGACCAGGATGCGGTCGGCTGCCGCAATCGCCGTCTCCTCCGGTTCGACCACCATCCGAAGAGCCGGCAGACGAATATGATCAACGTTGGTATCCGCCCGGAACCGGTCCCCGTCGAAATCCTCGCGCCGCGCTTTGGCCGCCGCCCGTGCCGGCTGCTCCAGCTTCTGCAGCTCGGCGATCTTCAGCTGATTCTCGGCGGCAACTCGCAGAGCATAAGCCAGTCGCAGGTTGTAGCCCGGCGGCTGTTCCAGCGGGTTAGTGGCGTAGCTGCCGAGTCGCCAGGCCGCACTGCTGATCCGCCCGTGCCGTGACGTCGGATCACGCAGCACGACGTTCTGCAGAATGGAGTCACGATCGATTGCCAGAGACAGAGCACGCCGCATCTGGGCACTGGAGATTCGGTTCGACAGCGGGTTGAACGTGATCACGTGTGTGACCGGCAGTGCCCGCTTCAGGGCAATCAGATTCGGCGAGGCCTGAAACGCGTCGATCTCCCACGGCAGGACATGCGGGAGAAAATCGGCATCGCCGCGAATCACGGCCTGCACCGTCTGCGATCGTCCGGGGTAGCGGCGTTCGCGGATCTCTGCCACGTGATACTGCGAAATTCCGGGTCCGTCGGGCTCCGGAATCCGGCGCCGGTAGACACGTTCCAGGTCGGTCTCCCTGACCAGGTGGAATCGCGTCGAAAGCAGCGCGGCAGCGGTTTCATCGTCAGTGGATTCCGCCGCGGCTCCTTCCGCAGGAGCGGCTCCTCTGCCGGCAGTGACAGGAAACCGCAGCAGCGATTCCAGATTCATCGGAACCCGGGAAAAGCGCAGCTTCAGTTCCGTCGGGGACGGCACGGAAAACTCGCTGACGAACGACGCCAGCCGTGAGTTAAAAAGTGGATCCGTCGGGTCCGTTCTCCGCGCAATCGCATCGGCGATCTGGCTGGCAGTCAGGACGGGCTGAGACTGCCAGTAAGGCCGCGTCTCCCGCAGAGTCAACAGCACCTCGCGCCCCAGGTCCGACTGGTCCCATTTCTCAAAAAAACCGGATCGGTAATACGTCATATCATCCGCGGCACCAGCCTCAAACAACGAAACCTCGGTCAGCTCCCGATGCCGCAGTTCGCTGTCTCTGATTCCCGGAAACACCAGTTCGCCGTGACCCAGGGCGTCCACGGCCACGCGGAGGACCTGATACCGTGAAACGATCTGTGCCCAGGCCGCACGGGAATTTCCGGTCAGGGGCCAGATGACTTCCGCCTGATGAGCCAGCTCTGCCGCTTCGGCCAGGTCGCGCTGCTGTGACAGCTGAATGGCCCGGTTCAGCATCTCCGTCGACAGTTCCGACAGTTTCATGCGGCCCGTGAGCGCTGCCGGATCCTCGGGAAAATGTCGCTCAATCCGGCCGATCAGGTAACGTGCCCGGGCATAGTCCGCTGCTGCCAGGGCCTCAGTGATCATGCCGTTGATCGTTCGGGAATATCGGGGCTGCAGCTCCGCGTTCTGCAGATTTCGGGCGGCAAGTTCATCCAGCAGTGCCAGAGCGGCGTACGGTTCACCGGCCTGGGCCTTCAGCTCCGCTTCCCGCAGCAGCAGCTGCTCAAACCGCGGCAGAGATTTCTCCCAGCCCGGAATCGCCCGTTCAACCGACAGCAGCAGGTCATATGCCCGGCGGATGTCTCCTTCCTCCAGCAGCCTGTCAACTCGCCGCAGCATCAGATCCTCGAACAGAATGATCTCCCGAATCTGGACCAGCGGCAGCCGATATTCGCTGGAGTCGCCCGGCAGGCGAATGATCAGGCTGCGGAGTTCGTCCAGCCGCTCCGCCTGCTGTCGACGCGCGTCCGGTCCGGCCGGCTTTGTGGCTTCCAGAAGCTTCCGTTCGTCGTCCATCTTCTTCAGGGTGTCTGGTCGCGGATACAACATCTCCGTGACGACCACAAGATCACCCACGGCATCGCCCTTCAGCACGACCCAGTCGAAGCCCTCATCCTTTTCCTCGGCCTGCAGCAGTTTCCCCGCCGACGGCAGTTCCATGTCTGCCAGCCGCGGCAGCGCTGTGCGGTCAGGACCGCCGTCCTGGGCCAGGACAAGGCTCGATGCCAGACAGCCCGTCGCGATCATCCACCAGCAGAAACCGGCGGAGGTCCGCCGCGGACGTCGTGCCGGCTGGCCACCGGGGACTGTCCGGGCGATCGGATCCGACACGTCCCCCGAGCGATCTTCAGTCCGCAACCACGGCGCAGCCCAATCCGCCGGGTTGCGCTGTCCTGCCGCGTGCTGCAGCCGGCCAATGTTCACGTCAGATTCGTTCGGCACGCCGGTCTCACCGTGTGATTTCTGCAGGAAGTGCATACAGGCTGCCGTCGGCAGCCACAGCAATCAACTGTCCGGCGATCAGCAGAGGACCGCGACTGAGCGTCTGCCCGATGGTGACTCCTCCCGCTGCGAGCATCCCATCAGCCGTCAGTCGCTCAATCGCACCATCGTTCAGAGCGACCAGATGACTCCCGTCCTGCAGGCGGACCGGAACACCCGCCAGGGAACGCCCCGCCAGCGGAAACGAGCCAGCTGGCCGCAACGAATCGGTCAGTACAAACGTCTTCAGTTCTCCGGTCGAGACTTCCACGAAGACGCGGTCACCGGCCAGGAACGGAGAACGCCGCGGCACGCCGCCGAGTTCTGCGCTGGCCAGAACCTCCAGCGAGTCGGCTCGCATCAGAATCAGCCGACCTTCCGCCGTCGCCAGCACGACATGACCATTCGCTGCCGCCGGGGCGACTTCAATGGAATGGTCCAGCGGCGTAACACTGATTTCCGCCAGCTGCGGACGCGGCATCGGACGATACTCGACACGCACCATCCGATTCTCGGTCGTGACCGCCAGAACCTGAGAATCACTGATGGCCGTCAGATGCTTCCAGCCGGACTGCTGGCTGACCGCCTGAGCGGCACGGTAATCCTCCACCGTGACCCCGCTGCTGACCGCCGTGAGATGAAGTCGCCCGGGTAATGCAAATACCACTCCCGCCGCGATGGCAGCAGGAGCGGTCTGAGGCACATCGGGCAGCACCCACCTGCGTTCCAGTTGCCCCGTCGTACTGATCGTCCAGAGCAGGGGCTCCGGCGCGCCGCACCATGCGCCAAGCCGACCGTCAGTGAGTGTCAGACCGTCAACCGATGACGCCAGCTTGTCAGGCAGCCGGAATTCGCTGATCGACTCGAGACTGAAGCCCCCCCGGGAAATCTCCGCCAGAGGAACCCGGAAAACCCGGCCGAAATCCGAGACAACCAGGATTGAGGCATCTCCGGCTGCAGGACCGGCTGCCACCACTCGGGTGCCCAGGACCGTCCGCCACGTTCCCTGCATCTGCTCGGGATCAGCCCGAATGAAATACACGGATGCCAGCGACGCGTCCCGGTACGTCAAAAACACCGACTGATCGGCAAACTGGATGGGCTGCAGATGAATTCCCTCGGCCACGTGCCCGGATTCCAGCAGCACGGCATTCGTCCGCAACTGAAATTTGCGGAGCGATCGTCCACCAAGCCACAGCTGGCCCCCAGGGCCGGCCAGCAGGAACATTCTCGTCTGCTGACCATCTTCCAGCTGATTCGCACCGATCTTTGCCAGAGGCAGCGGGCTGCCCGCGTCGGCCGCGATGCGAAAGGCGGTCACTCGCTGAGGAGCCGACGGAACGAACAGTTCTGCGCCACGCAGCAGCAGCGGGTCGCGGATGTGACCGTCCACCAGCTCAGTCCCCCGCACCGCGAGCTGACCACTGCTGTTCAGCTCCAGTATGCGAACCCGACCACTGTCAGCCCGATGGTTGTCGGTCATCACGAACAGATCGCCCGCAGTCAGCAGGGGAGATTCCACCGATCCTGCCCGATGTTCCAGATACGACACCGCGGCACATGTCAGCGGATTGAGTGTCATTGTATAGACGAACATCGCATCGCCGGGAATAACCAGCTGCCGACCATCCCGTGACACGGCCGGAGGTCCGACGACCGGCTGACTGAATGTCAGGCGCGCAGTGATTCGGCCATTCACTGTCGAGACCTGCCAGAGTTCTCCACGGGCGGTTGTGATGTAGATTTCCTGACCCAGAATCAGCGGGTCACCTGACGGGGAACTGCCAATCGACTGACGCCAGATCAGCCGACCATCCTGCTGCCGCACCATCAGGAGTTCATTCGTGCGGCGGCTGTGGACCAGCAGTCCCGGCAGTGTCCCTTTGACGGCGATCGGAGCGAACGCGGGCTCCCCGCCAATGACCCGTTTCCAGCGGGGTTCGCCGGTATCAGCGTCCAGGCCATACAGACAGTCAACCCCCACCCCGAACACCAGTCGCTGCCGGGAGACGAGGTCATTTGTGGCCTGAGTTCTGAGATTCAGGGACAGAGACGGCAGTTCCGCCGGCAGATCGTCGGTCAACGCGTCCGTCCCAGGTTCGGTTCGAACCACAGTCTGCTGCTCCCGCGTCAGGATCTCCTGCAGCAGCGCGGCCACATCGGGATCATCCCGCAGAACTTCGTAGCGATCCAGCATCGCCTGTCGCGTCCCAATGGCTCCGATCGTGTTACCTTCGCCCAGCAGTTTTCGCGTCTGTGCCAGCGCCGTATCAAATACCATGCGTCTGGCGACAGCGGCTTCCGCGATTCTCTGGCGGCGAATCAGTTCTTCTTCCCGATCCGGAGGCACACGGCCGTCGGGTGAGAATCGACGCAGAATTTCCAGACCCTCGCGGCTGATGTCGAGCGGCGCCTGCTGCTGGCTGATTTCCGCAACTCGAGCCCCGGCATACGTCAGCCGGTCCGCATATCGCTGGATCGCCTCCCGTTCGTTGTCGAATCCGTCCAGGTCCTTGCCGACACTGATCAGTGCCTGCAGTTCGCTGAGACCCCGGCTGACATCCGGCGTCGTGGTCAGAAGCTGCTTTTCCACGCGGGACTTATGCAGACTCAGCCGCGCTGTCTCGGAGGAACCACCCTCCGGATAGTCCTCCAGATATTTCAGGAACAGCTGTTCCGCTTCCCCGTATTTCCTTTGCTCGAGCGCAAGCAACGCTTCGTTCAGACGTCTGGTTTCACTTTCCCGGCCGATGATGTAGTAAAATATCGCCGCCAGCAGCCCGAATCCCAGGACGCCGCCGATCAGGGCCAGTACGAACGGAGACCGGATGACCTGCTGATCGCCCGGGCGTGTCGGCCCGCCGGCAATGCTGTCGGCCAGCCGGGCGAGCCGCCCGCGGGCGATCTGACGCCGCCCTTTTTCCGCGTACTTCTGCCGCGCAGCATCTTCCCGCTCGTCGGTGTAGACGGCATCATCCGGCAACTCATCGTCGTATTCTTCGCCCGCCACTTCAGATTCCATCTAGTTCTGCTGCCGGCACCTTCCCGCAGACGTCTGCACGGCCGCATTTCCGGTCAGCTGACAGTCAACACTCCCCGATTCGCGCCTCACTCCTCAGCCGGTTTCTGCCCCACGAAGGGCTCTACAAGGCTTCAATCCGATTCCGAATCCTCTGGAACCCCGCCTGCGTGGCTGCGTCAATCACAAGGACACGCATCTCGTGCAGGGAATCCGGATCGAGCCTCAGATCGACGTCTGTCACGTCCGCTGCTTTTCCCTTTTCAGACTCCAGCAGACTCAGGACTTCAGCATAATCCGCGGCTCTGCGCCCTTCGACAAACACCACGTTATCCCGGTCGACCTGAACCAGAATGGCACTTGTGGGCGATTCTTCAATCACGATCGTGGTGGCACCATCGGCCGTCCGAGCCGGCGGCACGTCAAAACACTTCTGTGTGCTGAAGGAAGCCGTAATCATAAAAAAAATCAGCAACTGGAACGTCACGTCGACCATGGATGTCAGGTCCATCTCTTCCATCGAACTCGCGGGTTTACGCGGGACATAACCCGGGTCGTCGTCATCTGCCGGGAAATCCGACACGGTCGTCAGCGGCGAACGTGGCGAAGATATCGCGTCGCGGGATGTTCGCGACAGAACCCCGCGATCCGAAGGTGCGGCTGTCTCGACCGTCGCAATATCCACCGGATCCTCAGCGAATTCCACGACATCCAGAACTTCCAGGACTTCTGCTTCCCGCACCGGCTCGGCCCTGCCCGCAGCCTCGTCCTGTCTCACCGCGTCAGCCTTCACCGGCTTGTTCGCTGGCCGCACTCGCGCCGGCAGAGGGTTCGGAATAGCGCGAGTTGCTGCCAGGCCCGGTCGATCTGACAGCTGACGTGTCCCGTCGGCGACCGGGAGTTCGCGCGGCGAAGCAGCGGGCTTCTCGGACTGGGCGCGAGCCTCAGCGGCAAGCTGTTCGAGCTGTTCCAGGCGGGGCAGACGGATGCGATCCGGCGATCGTCCCTGTTTAATGGCTGTGCTCAGCTTCGTCACGTCCGCGAGCACTTCTTCCGCCGACTGATACCGCAGCGCCCGACGCTTGGCCATCATGCGATGCACCATGCGGCAGAGGATGTCGGGCAGCTTCGGGTTATTTTCCTTCAAAGGCGGCGGTGGTGAATTGAGATGCTGCAGTGCAATGGCCATGGGCGTCGAGCCGGTGAAGGGCGGCTCGCCACACAGCAGTTGATAACACGTGACTCCCAGCGAGTAAATATCCGTGCGAGGATCCAGATCTTTGCCGCTGACCTGCTCCGGGCTCATGTACAGCGGAGTCCCCATCGTGATTCCTTCGCGCGTCAGCCCACTGGCGTCGTCGGAACCATGCAGCTGAGCAAGACCGAAATCGGCGACTTTGACGTCGCCCTTCCGGGTCACCATGATGTTTTCCGGCTTGATATCGCGGTGCACGATGCCCGCCTGGCCGGAGACAGTCAGGGCAGCCGCCACCTGCTGTATAATGTGCAGCGCTGACGGCAGGTCCGGCTTGCCGCGCTCACGCAGAATCGCCGCCAGATCCCTCCCCTGAACGAGTTCCTGGGCAATATAGTGCAGGTTGTCCTCGCAGCCGATCATGTACACCTGAATGATGTTCGGGTGATTCAGGCTGGCTGCCATCATGGCTTCCTGCCGAAATCTCGCGACCATCGTCTGACCGGAAGTTGCCATCACGGAAGGTTTCATCACCTTGACGGCAACATAGCGCTGGAGCGATGTCTGCTCAGCCAGGTACACGTCCGCCATGCCGCCTCCGCCCAGGTGGCGCAGCAGGTGAAAGTCTCCCAGCTTTCTGTCCGTCAGATCGCTCATCGGCTATTTTCGATCCTGCACCGCAAAGTGATACTTCAGGCGCTCCACCTCGGTCAGCGCGGCTTCGACTTCCCCCACGATTCCACTGGGGACCCGACGCTCAGCCAGAATCATGACTTCCACATCGGCCGAGGCCGCCTTCTCCCCCAGCTGTCTGCGGACCTCCTCCAGCGACATCGAAACTCCGTCCAGTGTGAATTCCGGTTCGGCACCTGCCACAGACGGCGCGGCCACAACCAGCTGCAGCATGCCTCCGGTCGGCCGGGAAGCTCCGGTCACCGCCGGGGGAATGTCCCGGTCCGGTGTCCCCTGCATCGTGGAACTGACCATGAAAAATATCAACAGCAGAAATGTGACATCAATCATCGGAGTAATGTCCATGTCCGCATCAGGAACCAGATTCCTGCGGCGGGGAAAGCCGCTTTCATCTTCATCAAACACAGCTCACCCCTTCACACGGCCGATCAGTCCCGCAGCGTGCCCGATCATCGCTGGCTCCGCCCCCGGGCGGCTTCCAGATCGTCGATCAGGACCCCCAGACTCTCCTGGACGGAATCCCGCAGGCGAGACATTCGGACACCGGCAGCAGCCCCCATCACCACCAGCGGAATAGCGATGAACAGGCCTGCCGCAGTCGTCCACAGGGCAAAACTGATATCGCCAGCCAGATCTCCGGGATTGATCCCGGACTGAGCGGCGCCGGCAATCTTCTTGAAGGCATTGATCATGCCCACCACAGTCCCCTGCAGCCCCAGCATCGGCGCCGCCTTGACCACGGTGGAGACCCACGATGCCGTCTGTTCCATTCCCGCCAGAATGTCTCGTTCGAATCGCTCACCCACCAGCTGACGCAATTTCTTCGCCGGCAGGTCGCGATTCTGTACCGCAATCTGCGTCAGCTGCGGAACTGCGCGTGACCACAGTTCCGGCGTGTCGCAGATCTGCGATACGCCTTCGAAGTCGTTTTCCGCGAGTCGATTCCCTACGTCTTCGAGAAACGCCTGTTCGGCCAGTGGACTGGGAAATCCCTTCTGCCGCACGCGACGCATCAGGAGCACCACGCAGAACAATCCATATCCCGCGGCCGCAGCGAGACCCACCCAGATGGAGTTCTCCACAAAGGTCAGCAGCGGCGTGACGTTGATCTGAGCAGTCCCTGTGGTTGCGTCGTACCACGAAAAGTCCGTCTGCATGGGAAATCCCGAATCCTGTTCTGTTGCCGCTGAAAAACGATCTGCAGCCATTTCCGCCATCAGGTCCGGTTGTCCGGCATCACCGGGAAGCTCCGGAACACGCCCTCCGCCATGGAACCCTGCCCGCCAGGCAGGTTACCTCGGCTTCTGGCCGGTCACCCGAAACTCGTAACCGTCTCCACTGCGTGCCACTTCAAAATACGTACGCCGAATCTGGTCCGGCAGGCGCCGCGCGAAGCTCAGCTCAAGCCGCGCCAGCTGCTCCTCCAGCGGAGCCGGATAGAAATGCAGAATGACCCCGGAGCGCGCGTCTATGCCAGCCTTCTGAAACAACTCGATATCAGCATCCTTCCGTTCACCACCCTCCCAGTTCATGAACAGACGCCGTTCACCGTCACCCGTCCGGACTTCACGCACTGCGGGCTTGTCGTCACTGATGCGACTGAGATAGACCAGGCGGCTCTCCTGCGGAAACATCACCCCCAGTTCAATCCCGAAAAAATCCAGCTGCCGCGCATAGCTTTTCAGATCGCCCCGGTCCGCGAACCGCACAAACCAGCGCTGTTCCCGCTTCGCCCCTCCGGTCCCGGCCCCCCCGGTTCCCAGAGGTCTCCCGCCAGTTCCCTGAGCACTTCCCGGCTTTCCGGAATGCTTTTCGTCGCGGAATTCCGTCGGCTCGACCAGCTGTGATGCCAGATCGGAGAGTTCAATCACCGGATCAGTAATCTCCATCAGCTCGGTCACGTCGGATTCATCGGTGGCCAGCGACGGGTCATCCGTGGGGTCCTCGGGAGACTCGACATCCGGGGTCGCATCCGGAGTGCCGTCCTCCCACCCGCCATCCCCCTGCAGGTAGATGATCGGCTCCGGCAGCACGCGCGTGGGAAGCAGATTCGCCAGCCAGACCGCAATCAGGCATGCCAGTATCACCGCCAGAATCGCTACTGCCGCAATCAGGCCCGAGGAGACCAGGTCATAACGTGTGATCCTCGTGTGAGGCACTCGCACAACGGCCCTCTGCCTGTGTTTCACTGTCGCTCTGTTGCCCAGCGCTGAAGACACCCTTCCTCCCCCGGCGGCTGCGGATCCAGTGAACTGACAGCCAACTGCCATACCGCCCCGGACGCAATTCCCGATGCGGAACTGCCGCCTGCCCACGATTGATGCTACCCCGCCCCCGACGGCACTGTCAACGAACCGAAGAAACAATCACAGCGGAACTGCTGTTCTGCGGGTTTTCACGGGCATCACCGGTCCGTCATCATGCTTCACCGGACTCACCAGATGGGCTATACTCGGGGTGAGCGTGTGCCTATTTGGCGAGTGATGCTTTGTTCCGGTGATATCAGGTTCCGGGTCGTTTCGTGGATTCTCTGGAATATCTGACGGGGAGGACCGATGAATCACAACAACCGGAATGGAAATGGCCCGCATCCGATCTCGCGACGCGGAAGTCTGGCGATTGGAGCCTTCGGATTCAGCGGCTGGCTGCTGGCGGATCTGCTGCGCGCAGAAGCGGCTGCGCCCGCCGCACGGTCTGGCAGATCGATTATCAACATCCATCTTGACGGTGGCCCATCGCATCTGGATACGATTGATCCCAAGCCCGAGGCGCCACTGGAGATCAGGGGCGAGTTCGGCACGATTGAGACGCGACTGCCGGGTGTGCGTGTCACGGAGCTGATGCCACGGATCGCGTCCATCGCGGATCGCTTTGCGATGGTGCGTTCGCTGGTGGGTTCCGTGGGTGACCACGATGCATTTCAGTGTCAGAGTGGCTACGGAGCCAATGATCTGAAGGCGTTCGGGGGACGTCCGGTGCTGGGGTCGGTGCTGTCGAAGCTGGACGGATCGGCCGCTGACACCGCCCCTCCGTTCATCGACCTGATGCAGGGCCGTCCGCTGGTGCGAAACAGCGCCCGCCCCGGTTTCCTCGGACCTTCGTTTCAACCCTTTCGCCCGGATATTTCTCATCTGTTTCAGCGGGAGCTGGAACCGGGGATGAAAGGCGAGCTGGCTCGGCTGGGCCCCGACCATCGCATCAGCCTCACACTGAATCCGCAGCTGTCGCCCGAACGTCTGCAGAACCGAACTGCGCTGCTGACACACCTGGACAGCATGCGGCGGGAGGCGGACCGCTCCGGAACGATGGAGGCAATGGATCGTTTTTCGCAGCAGGCCGTCGGAATCCTCACCTCCGGTCGGCTGGCAGCCGCCCTGCGTCTGGAATCCGAACCCGCTCACGTGCTGGCCCTGTACTCGTGCCCACAGTCGGACTCGGCCCCGAGGTTTTCGACAGACGAAGGGCCGGGAGCCGTCCGCAAGTTTCTGCTGGCTCGCCGACTGATCGAAGCCGGTGCTCGCTGCGTCAGCCTCTCCATCAGTGATTTCGATACGCATTCCGATAATTTCAACCGAATGCGACGGCTGATGCCCATCGTCGACCAGGGACTGTTTGCACTGGTTACGGATCTGGAACAGCGGGGAATGCTGGACGATGTCACTATCGTCGTGTGGGGGGAATTTGGAAGAACCCCGCGGATCGATCCAAAGACTGCCGGTCGCCAC
>SYLK01000155.1 GCA_005809115.1 Planctomyces sp.
AATTTCGATTGAACATGCGCGTCGCCTGCTGCAGAGCCTCGACGGGGCGGATGTGGTCGGACTGCGGGACCGAGCGGTGATTGCCATTCTGATCTACACGGCCGCTCGCGTG
Organism: Planctomyces sp.; assembly: GCA_005809115.1. Classification (GTDB taxonomy): domain Bacteria; phylum Planctomycetota; class Planctomycetia; order Planctomycetales; family Planctomycetaceae; genus F1-80-MAGs062. The sequence continues at coordinate 113 of SYLK01000155.1, forward strand.
GGGGCCGTGGCGAAACTGCGTCGGTCAGATTTCTATTCCGTGATTGATCAGTACTGCCTGCGGTTTCACGAAAAGGGCGGCAAAGTCCGCGAGATCCCCGTCCGCCACGACCTGCAGGAAATTCTGCAGGTGTACCTCGAAGCCAGCGGACTTCGGTACGCTGAACCCACCTCGCCGCTGTTTCGGACGGCAATCCGCCGAACAGAGCGGCTGACTCAGAACCGCATGACCGCCAATGACATGGCGCGGATGCTGAAACGCCGTCTACGAAATGCCGGTTTGTCTGAGCGGCTTTCGCCTCATTCTTTTCGAGTCACCACGATCACGGATCTTCTGGAACAGGGCGTCCCGCTGGCAGACGTGCAGTACCTGGCAGGCCATCCGGATCCGCGAACAACGCAACTCTATGACCGCCGCCAACGCCGAGTGACTCGCAACATCGTCGAACGAATTTCAGTGTAGAGCCAGTATCAGACGGGGTACGGACACATCAGACAAAAGTGCGACGGCGGGCAGAGCAGCAACAAGAGTTCCGACCAGAAGACAAGAATCATCGTTCCGGGCGTTGCAGCGAGAGCCATAGAGGGGTAGACTCTCAGCAAGTACGGGCATCCCGGGCGAGTTCCCTGCTCCGGATTTCAGACGTGGTTTGCCAGCTTGATTCGACTTCCCGTGTCTCGCCCTCCGCCGGGAGAAGGCGGATGCATGTTTCACGATTGTGGCACGCCGCAATCGTGCGGATGGCCCGGCAGATCCGCCCGAGCAGTGGCACGGGTCAGACGTCACCCAGCACGTGCGTCAGGAGTTTGTCCGACATTCGGGCTCCCACCCGTACCCGATTCGTCATTTTGCACATCATGAGCACCCGCCGCACGGGGAGGTTACGTCGCAACGACAGAGCGACGGATACGACTGTCCTTGTGCGCGCAGGAATACATCGCGGCGAGCATCAGCTGTGATCGAACTGATCCGTTCCTCCATCATGAAGGACATCTCATGCTAAAACGAGCCATGATCCACCTCGGCACACAGCCGGAGCGTTCGCTCGGGTTCATCCGAACGGTTGGCGGTGATGTGCTCGCCAACTATGGTCAGTCGGTGCTGGTGCGCTGCGATGCCGACGACCTGAAACGGCTTGCAGCGGAAGGTCTGCGCGTTCGCGAACTGGCAGACACCAAAATCCTCCACGTGAACGGCTTTCTCGTGGATACGTCCAGTCCTGAAATCCGGTCGACATCTGCCCGCGTGGCGGCGGTTCCGTCGTCGCGAGTCAGCTACCACGTGATTCGCCTCGCCGGGCCGATGCATCCGGACTGGAAGACACGTCTCGAGCGACTGGGGGTCATATTTGATCGGTCTCTGGCCGAAGACAGCTATCTGGCGGGTGTGCCGGCAGATCGCGTCGACGACCTGATTCAGCTCCCCTTTGTCGAATCAATGGTGCCCTATACAGCACCGATGAAGGTCAATCCCGTGTTGCTCACGAGCCAGGTGCATATGGCGCTGGCCGTTCCGGCGGCGATATCAGCGGCCGAGGAGCCTGTTCGGACGTCCAGAGCGGCAAAGAAGCCGCAGCTTCATATTGGCCCGCCTGCACCGGCAATCGGCCCCGAAGAAGATCGCGGGAATCTTGAACTGGTGCTCTTCCGTGCCTCTGACCTGCTGCGCGCGGCAGATGCTGTCCGAAACCTGGGCGCCAGTGTCATCGAAGCTCTGGGAGATCGGCTCATCGTATTCGCTGTGCCGTGTGACATCGCCCGGATCGCAGAGATCCCGGAAGTCAGGGAAGTCAATCCCTTCCAGCCGCGGAGGCTCCACAATAATGTGGCCACAGGCATCATGCATGCCGACGCGGTGCAGAACAATCATGGGCTGGACGGCACGGGGCAAATCGTCGGAATCGCGGACACGGGACTCGATACGGGAGTAAATGACGCCTCGATGCTCGACGATTTCGAGGGACGAGTGGTGAGCATTTTCGCTTTGGGACGTCCGGGCGACGCGAGTGACACGCAGGGGCACGGCACGCACGTTGCGGGGTCGGTGCTCGGGAACGGTGCCAATTCCAGCAACCTGATCCGCGGTACGGCATTCAATGCGCAGGTCGTGTTTCAGTCGCTGCTTGATTCCGCCGGCGGGCTGAGTGGCATTCCGGCCGACCTCGGCGTGGGCCTGCTTGACGTGGCACGTGACCAGGGGGCGCGCATTCACACGAACTCCTGGGGAGCCGATGTGAACGGCGCCTACAATACAGATTCGTTGAATGCAGACAAATTTGCCTTCGCCAATCGCGAAATGCTGGTTCTGTTTTCGGCCGGTAATGATGCACCCAACAGGATCGGTGCGCCCGGCACTGCAAAGAATGTCCTGACCGTGGGTGCCGCCGAAAGCAATCGCGCACTGCCGGCGTCAGTCAGCTTTCCAGCAAGTCCCACCTTTCCCGGCGGAGCGACAGCGACCGGGTTTGATACACAGGCCGATGACATCAACACCGTGGCTGCCTTCTCCAGTGTGGGCCCGGCCCAGAATACCCGCCGTAAGCCCGATGTGATCGCGCCGGGATCGTGGATCCTGTCGACCCGCTCGTCGGTCGCCGTCTATGACTCAGGACCGGACGGCCTGGGCTCGGATGAAGTGCCGCCAAACGGCACGGGGGACGAAGACGGCATCGCAACCCACGACGAGGCCGTGGGGCTGGGACTGCCCGGTCAGCCGATTCTGCGAGCAGGCAGCCAGAACACGCCCGCACCACCGGCAGGGGCCGGTCCGCTGGCCGCCAACAATTACATGTATCTCAGCGGGACGAGTATGGCGACGCCGCTCACCGCCGGGGCGTGCGCGCTGGTGCGCCAGTACCTGATCCAGCAGCGCGGACATACGCCGTCAGCTGCACTGGTGAAGGCCATGATGGTAAACGGCGCTACAGATGTCGGACTCGGAGTTCCCGACAATCGGCAGGGTTGGGGCCGCGTGGACCTCACAAACACGATGTTCCCGGCAGGGACTGGACGCATCCAGTTTGATGATTCTGTGGACATCGCCGTGGCCACCGGCGACATTCGCACCTACGCTGTTTCCGTTTCCTCGGCCGCAAATCCGCTCACGGTCACTTTGGTGTGGCGCGACCCGCAGGGCAGCACGATCCAGAACCGGCTGCATCTCCGAGTTACCGAAGTGGCCACCGCCACCACGTTCACTTCCGATCCCATCGGAAACATTCGCACCAATGTGCAAAAAGTGAACGTCAACGCACCCACTCCATGCTCCTGGCAGATCGAAGTGGAAGGGGTGAACGTGATTACCGGAATTCCTGAGTTGCTGCCCGCGGTGCGCCAGGACTACGCCCTTGTGGTGACCAATGCCACAGGTTTCTCCTGCAACCCGGCGGACATCGTTCAGGTCATCGACAAGTCGGGCAGTATGGGTGTTTCGGGATATATTGAGCCTGCCAAGGAACGCGCCCGACAGATGATTGACATTCTGCAGATTAACGATCAGGCGGGAGTCGTGACTTTCAACGCAGCGGCTGGGGTCGTGTTCCCACTGACACTCATCAACAGCCAGGACGTCAAGGACGCCGCTCACGCAGTGATTACCCCCGTGACAGCGGGCGGTGCGACCGATTTACGGGAGGCGCTCGAGGCAGGTGCGGCAGCGATGGGCGCGGATACAGGACGGCCGAGGTCGATCGTCTTCCTCAGCGATGGATTTCACACCGTGGCCACGCCCTAGATCGATGATCCCTTCCTGGATTCGGTCGTGGCACAGAACATTCGCGTGCACACGATTGCGCTCGGTCCGGACAGCGACTTCGATGTGCTGAACAACATTGCGAACCGCACGGGCACTGGCGCGGTGAACACAGTGGAGTCGGCTGCCGACCTGCACAAGCTGCACGAGATCTACTACAGCATTATCGGTGGTGCGGGTTGCGGCGGAATGGTCCATCTGAACTCCACGTCCATGACCCAGACACTCACGGAATCAGTGGTGATTGACTCCACCACGCGGGAGGCGCATTTTGCTTACTCGTGGCAGGCCTCCGGCGCCGAATTCGAATGTGTGCTCCGTGATCCCGCTGGAACAACATACACTGCGAACAGCCCGGAGGTGTTTCACTTCCGCGGATCGACGCACGCGTTCTATCGGGTCACTCGGCCAGTCGGAGGCACGTGGAAAGTCGCCCTCCGCGTGAAAAAGAATCCGACAGATCAGGCGCTGAAGATCACGACCGCGGCATTGGCAGATTCGGACGTCCGTTCCCGCGTGACACTGGACCGAAAGTCGCTTATCCGTGGGAAGATTGGCCTGGATCTGGCCGTGCTCGCCGGCAACCGGCCAGTGACTTCCGGGCGTGCCACGGCGGCTGTCACCTTCCCGACAATCTCGATTCGTGACCTGCTCCGGAAGCACGCCACAGAGCTTGAGAAGATCAGGATATCTCCCGCCGCTCTGGGCCGCGACAAGGGCAACGTCGGCCACATCAGGCTGGGGATCTTTGCGGCCCGGCAGGCCGCGCTCGGCAAGGACATCTACTTGCGCAAGACCGTGAACCTGGCCCTGCAGGACGACGGCAAGGCTCACGACAAGAAGGCTGGCGACGGACGCTACTCCGGTGTCCTTGACGTGAAGGCCAATAAGATTGCCGGCAATTTCCGGATCCGTGTCGAATTCCAGGGCCGGCACTCAGCGTTTGGAAAATGCCGCTGCGTGCACTTGTTGCCAGTATACGTTCCGGAGGCGTAGTTCCAGCATCTCGCTGCGTTGTACCCATGCAACACTGAAGGACATCTGAATTCGGAAAACGTGAACTGCCCGTGCGGCCGGAGGCAGTCCGCGGGTGTGATCTGGCTGACCAGATTGCGCTTCCGGAGCACTTCTGAGAGACTTTGAAGGAATATCCGGTTCGAACCGTTCTGCGTGTCTGTGGTGAGCCGAATGCACGGCTCATCGTAAAACGCGCAATTTGCAAATTGATACACCAGTCGGCCAGGCTGCTTGAACTGCCCTGCAGCCACCCGGTCATCCCAGCAGACGCCTGCGGATGTGACCGAATGCTCATTCGGTGAACCGTTGCATTCAACACCTGAGCACCTGCTGAGCATGCACAATTCACCGGTGAGTTTTTCCAGCACCCATTTGAATTCCGAACATCGCTGTCAGGAATCATCCGCCGAGTGGCACAGCGGCACCTGAGTCAGATGGTCCGCGGCAGGTCGCGATCTCCGTCTGGCATGTTTGCAATCCCGCGCAAAAATGCCCCCTCACCCTTCCCTCTCCCCCGAGTACAGGGGAGAGGGGACTTCCGGGGTGAAGCACCGTCTGCGATGTGGCCGTTATTGGTGACATGAGCTGATCCGCCCAGCCGTCCAATGCTGCCCGGTTGGCCGCAAACAACACGCAAGGTGTCAGCCGCATCAGCGAATGCACCACTGCCCGTTGCCAACTGCCGGCTGGCGACGGCCCGGTCGACACCCAACCACTCGCTACAGCAAAGGGTGACGAGGCCCTCGGACTCGGCCCCAAACAACGCGGGCGGGGCTCTGAATCTGCTGAACGCAGAGAGGCGCTCGAATATCACGCCGATTGGCAGCAAGCGGCTGCACGGCCGTCCGGAGCTGTCATCGTCGGGCAACTCGGGTGAGGCCCGACGATGCCAGCTCCGGACGACGCGACTAACCAACCCACCTTCACAGGTTCAATGATTTTTCTTGATCCGCCTATCCGTATTGTGGCCGACGCCAGCCAGTGGGAGACCGTACCGGCCGCAGGGAATGTTGCCTTTTCCGCAGGACCGTGGTAGCGGATTGATCCTTTCGCTCTCTCCTCCTCTCATCGTTCCGTGAAGTCCGTAACTGACCGGGCTTCCGGCGGCTGCCTTCGCAGCGGCCGGAAGCCGGTGGTGTTCTCTGGTTTTCCCGCATCCTTCACTGTGTTTCACGAAAGGACGATCACATGCCTTACCTGGTGTTGTGGCACGGGCATTCGCACCCCGACGAAGAACTCGATGGCTGGGGCGAGGACGGTCCCGTATTCGGGCCGTTTCCCTTCTTCCACGTCACGTACCAATGTGACATCAAGTTCCATGTCAGCGACGGCTATGTCCTGCAGATTGTCGAGGATTTCGTCTACTACGATGGTGTCTTCTATGGTGACTGGTCGTTCGTTGATCAGCTCGACCACGGGCTGGAATCCCGGCTTGTGGCGTTCGACGCTGAAAGGGCCACGGTACCCGCATGTTCAAAGGACCAGAATCCTTCAAACAGCAAGTGACCGAATTCGTCTGTTTCCACCCCCCGCTGTCCGTATTGGAAAAACTGCCGATGAAAAGAATCCGCTGCTGGGACGACCTGCGTCCCTTTGGTGTTGATTTGCTGACGGGAGAGGCCTGCGGGCTGTCGTACCGTCTCCTGTGTGACGTCACCGAGAAAGGCCGACAGACGATCGCGAAGGCTCTGGGACTGAAACAGCTCCCGCTGCCGGACAACTGGAACCGCGGCGATCCTGGTGACCCCCACGTCGGCGCGATCCTGCTCGCGCCGGAAATGCTGGTGCCGCTGGGGATCTTCGCGTTGCTGGAACACGGCTGTTCCGAAGTCTGGCAGACAAGAGCCGGCGACCTGCTGGGATTTGAACCGTCCGACGAGCCGGAACGCGTGGCGTCGGTGAAACGGATTCACACCAGCTCCGACAATCTGGTGCGGCGATTCGCCTATGCCGGCACGGCCGGTGACCGCAATCGGCACGAAATGTCGGGGCGCGTTGAGTAGTTCTGTAGTTCTCAGGGAGGTTCGGGAGTTCTCTCCGAGGTTCGTACACCACCGGACCTCGCCCATTGATCGCTTCGCTCACCAGCGGCGGGCGGAAAGCCAGGCGAGCAGCAGCAGCATGGCCCAGATCCAGGCAGCCTGAACCGGAAACAACAGACACAGCAC
>SYLK01000156.1 GCA_005809115.1 Planctomyces sp.
CTCGCGACAAAGCGTCCAGGACTCGTTTCGGCGTCAGCGGAATCACCGGCACCCGAACCCCCAGAGCGTTGGCCACCGCATTCGCAATGGCCGCTGTGGGGCTGATCACAGGCGGCTCGCCGTTGCCAATCACACCCCGCTGACGTTCACTCTCCGGTTCGTACAGTTCCACGATGATCTCACCGATGTCGCCGAGACGAGCGAGTTTGTATTCGGACATTTCGGAATTCAGAAACAGCCCCGTTGTCGGATCTGTAATCCGCTGCTCGAACAGTGCGGCGGCAATCCCCATGATCACTGCGCCGTAAATCTGGCTGCGGCAGGTCTTGGGATTGATGATCAGACCCTGATCCTGTACGGCCACAAATCGAACCACTCGAATCACGCCCGTTTCCCGGTCGACTTCGACGTGCGCCATCTGAACCCCGCCAACGCCGCTGTTGCTCAGCGGACTGGGCGTGCCGCTCTCAAAGCTGGCTGTCGTCTCCAGAGGTTTCAATCCCAGCAGACTGCAGGCCTTCTTCCAGGAGACGGACCGTTTGCTGTCGGACCCGACCTGAATGCGCTCCCCCGAGGCCTCCAGTGTCGCCGCGTCCACGCCCAGTTCCGCCGCGGCCAGTTCGAAAATCCGGGACACCGCATCCTGAGCTGCTCTGCGATGAGATTCAGCCACAGCGCCAACCGTGGTACTCCCGCCCGAGGCACCGCTGTTCGGATATCGCGAACTGCCAATGTTCACGCGTACTTGTTCCACCTTCAGCCCAAACGTCTCGGCCAGCACCTGCGCACAGACCGTACGAGTTCCGGAACCAACGTCCTGCGTGCCGCAGAAGGACTCGACCCCGCCGTCCGGATAAACTCTCAGCAGGCAGCTCGATGTATTGGCACCTCCGCCCCATGTATGCAGCGCCATCCCCAGACCGTCCACAATCGCGCCCCGAACAGGACCCTTTCCGTGCGGGTGCCATTTCGCTCGCCAGCCCATCAGCGATTCGGCAACCTTCATCTGCTCGCGGTAAACGTCAGCCTTGTCATTCGTGGCATTGACGAGATTCGCCAGGAAAACGTCATAGCTGTCTGCTCCCATGCGTGCGGCGAGATCATCCAGAGCGGTCTGCGACATGGCGCAGGCCTGCGGATGGTTCGGCGCACGCCACGCGCGTGCCGGAGCAGTGTTCGACTTGATGGTCGTGGAACGCCGTCGGTAATTCTTTGGCACCAGAACATAGGGCAGCACGCTGTGGCTGACACCGCCGCCCTGGCTCCCGGAAGAACCCCAGCTGTGCGAATCCCAGACCTGCACCACTCCATCCGCGTCCGCCCCGAGTCGCACCCGGATATATCCGGACGGCCGATTTCCGCCCAGCTTCAGCTCCTGATCGCGGGTGAGCATGAATTTCACCGGCCGACCTGTCTCGCGAGCAATCTGAGCCGCCGCCACTCCCCAGTAATCCGGAGCAAATTTGCTCCCAAAGCCGCCCCCGATGTAATCGCAGTGAACATGCACATCGTCGGCCGTCAGCTGCAGGTCACGGGCAAACTGTTCGTCCGTGCCCGACACGTTCTGTGTGGACAGATGAGCTTCCAGGGTTTTTCCAGTCCACTCCACCGTGGCCCCATGCGGCTCGAGACAGCAGTGCGTGATGGCATCAATTCCATAGTATCCCTCGACGACGTACTTCGACTCCCGGAGCAGCCGCTCGATTTCCTGCTCGATGAACTCTTCTTCGTCATCGTCATCGCCCGGTTCTCGCAGCGTTTCGACTTTTCCGCCACCCTGCCCCGTACGCCCCGCCTTCTCGGCCGCCGCGAGATCCTCGGCGTCCGACAGCACTTCCAGCTTCTCGATGTCCAGTCGAATTCGGCTGACGCCTTCACGGGCCGCCGCCTCGGTTTCCGCAGCCACCACGGCCAGCAGCTCACCTTCCCATTCGATCTCACGCCCCTCCTTCGCGTGCTCAAAGACATGCACATGAACCACGCCCGGAACCCCGGAAACGCCGCTGACATCCAGTGACCTGATCCGGCAGTGCGCATGCGGACACGCGAGCGCTACCGCGATCAGCTGGTTCTTCAGATTGATGTCGTAGGTGTACTTCGCCGCGCCAGTCGCCTTCGCCAGGCCGTCCAGCCGATCGTGCTCGACACCAATCACCGCTGACTTGTCTCTGGCCGGCCACTTGTACTCCACCATGGTCAGGCTCCTTTCGCCACGGCAATCGCGGCCTGGATGATATTGGCGTATGTCCCGCAGCGACAGATATTCCCGTTCAGTCCGTTCCGAATCTGCTCTTCGGTGGCCCGGGGATGCTTGTTCAGAAACGCTCGTACCGCCATGACGAAGCCCGGCGTACAGAAGCCGCACTGCTGAGCATCATGAGCCACAAACGACGTAACCACCGGATCCGGGTTGTCTCCGCCCAGACTCTCCACCGTCTGAATCTTTTTCCCGCGGACCGTCAGGGCCAGTGTGTTTGAAGCGGACAACGGCTTCCCGTCGACCAGCACCGTGCTCGCGCCGCTGCTCCCGTCCATGCTGACAGGCTTCGCGCCGGTCAGATCGAGCTGATATCGCAGCACATCCAGCAGCGTGGTGCGCGGCTCCACAGTGACCTCGCGGGCGGTCCCATTGATCTCGAGAGTGATCTTCGTCGCGCCGCTGATTACCGGCGAAGCCTGGTCCTGCCCCTCCGCCGTACCAGCCTGCAGCGCCGTTGCCGCGGCAGCCGCACTGGAGCCGCGCAGAAAATCACGACGACTAAAGCCTGAGACCGGGACCGTTTTGCTCTTGAAGTCCGTCATGGGTTCTCCTCAGCCGAAACAGGATTCGGGGCATGTCTGTGTGCGGGGACAACCAGTTTTTCTGCCAGTCAGCCTCATGCGAGAGATGTTACCACATCAGCCCGTCAAGGCAACCGATGACGGCCATAGACTCTGTCGCCGGCGTCAAGGTCCGCTTTTGCGGGGTCTGCGGTGGGTCTGAAAAGGTCAATGGGAGAAGGCGGTGAAAATGGTCCAGCGTCTCCGACGAAATCCGGTCGGACTCCCGCGGTCCTGCGAAAAACCCTGCAAAATATGACCACCAGAGGGCGTCTGTCCCGGCTCCCGAGGTGTCGGCGTACCCTTCGCATCCGGGATCCGCTTTACGGTGCTGATGACGCCTCAGGTTTTTCAGGGGTTCTCAGTCCACGATTCTGTGACTGCGAGCGGAGACGACTTGCCCAGCGGATCGCGGGAGATCCACCTGGAAGTCGTCGGCTGATGCATCCGCGCCCGGATGCAGAACAGGCCGGTGACGATCTCAAAGTAATACCCATACCGCCCGACCCAGCGGAATGGGTTGACCGTCGAACCGCTGCTGGTGATCAGGTTGCCCCAGGCCTCGTAACCAGGATAAGCAAGATCAGAGTGCCCTGGACAATGTCGTTGGGCGAATCGAGAGTGTCTTGTATGACTGGACGTTTGGATTTTTCACTTTGGTGCCAGTCACGAAGGCGGAATGGGAGTTGCTGCAGGACCGGACACGCCGGGACGTCCCGACCCGAGCAGGGGCCGGATGATTTCCGGGGCTGCTCGATACGTGTACTGAGCTTCGAGCTCGCCGTCGTAATTGAGCCCCTTTCCGGTCAGCCCGCCCCA
>SYLK01000157.1 GCA_005809115.1 Planctomyces sp.
CGCGCCGCCAGCGAACTGACGTCCTGGCCGCAATACTGCACCTGGCTGTTGTCGAATGAGATCAGGCGCGTTTCGCCACAGGACAATCCCGTCAGGCCACGCACCTGGCTGACTCTCTGCGCGTTCAGATCCTGCACCAGCCGGTGGAGTCCCTTCACAAGGTACGGCGCCGGCATTCCAGAACGGTCCATACGCCTCGAATCCTTTCTCCGGGTCTGCGGAACCCCGGGCGGTTACCGTGAACTGCTGCAAAACTGAGCGGTCCGCTGCGACAACTGCGCACGTCTTACAGTCACAGCCCGCTGGGTTGCGGCCGCACGCGACGAACGACTTCGCATCATCCCCGATCACTCAGCAGTTTGCCAGCGAACGAGCCGGTCAGGCGGTACTCCCCGGCGATTCCGGATTGTCGCGTTCGTCCCGGCATTGTGCACCGAATCGCCTCGACACTGCGTTCAGGTCCTGAAGCCCTCCGGTTCCCAGCCCGGCTCGTACGTTCGCGACCACAGACTGCCGGCGGCCGGATTCTGCAGGATATGTCCGTTTGCCGGATCGCAGCGAACGGTGTCACCTGTTCGCACCGCGATATTGCCGAGGTGGCACAGCAGAGTCGACTTGTGGCCTTCCTCGATCTCAGAATGCAGTCGGGAAGGATCATTGGCGCGGACAGCCGCAATGAAATTCGCCGTGTGAGCATCGAGACCGTCAGGCGCCTCAACCTGCAACACCTGAGCGCCATTTTCGTCGTGGATCGTATACCCCCAGGAGCCCAGTCGCAGACTGCCGGACTCCCCGTGAAAGGTCGTGCCAAAGCCATCGCCGTAGAGTCCGTCACGACTGCAGCTGAGTCCTTCCCAGACAATCTGTCGCCGTCCAGGAAACTCGAACGATACGATCTGCGTGTCGGGAGTTTCCTGATCATCGGCATAAAGAAATCGCCCGCCGGACGAAACAACCCGAGTGGGATACTCCACGTCCAGTCCCCAGCGTGACAGATCGATCGAGTGGATCCCGTTGTTGCCGAGTTCTCCATTGCCGAAATGCCAGTTCCAGTGCCAGTCATAGTGCAGCCGGTTCGACGTATACGGCAATCGTGGCGCCGGGCCCTGCCAGAGATCATAATTGAGATGTTTCGGTACATCGGTCGGTTGACCAGTGCCGATGGAACCACGGCTGTTGGCGTACCAGCTGCGGCTGTAGTAAACGCGCCCGATCCTGCCAGAATGCAGCAGGCTGATGGCTTCGCGGATTTTTTCGCCGCTGCGACGCTGATTTCCCATCTGCACACAGCGCTGATACCGACGCGCCGCCTGAATCAGCAGCTCTCCTTCCCGTGGGTTATGGCAGCACGGTTTCTCCACATACGCATGTTTGTCGGCCGCACAGGCCAGAATCCCGGCCGGAGCGTGCCAGTGATTCGGTGCCGCCACGATCAGGGCGTCTGTTTCCGGATCATCCAGAATCCGGCGAAAATCATCGACGGTCTTCACCGGGTACGCCACAGTCTTCGCGAAGGATTCGTGGGCCGAGTGAAGACGTTGAGCGTCGACGTCACACACATAACGCACGATCACCCCCGGGATGCGGGCGAAACTGCTGGCGAGAACCGATCCCCGAGACATTCCCATGACGCCGACCACGACGGGTTCTGTGTCTCCGTCTTCAGACCGGGCTGACACTGCGTGCAGCAGGGGAATCGCCGCTGCAGCGATCGCGGACTGAGCCAGAAAGCCGCGACGGCGCTGCGGCATGGCAGGCGGGTCAGACATACGGAGCCCCTCAGCATGATGTACCACGGCGGTCTCGATCCAGGACGAATTCACGGTCAGTCATCATACCTTGCCATTTCTTCCACTGCCACCCATGGCGGCCGACGGGTTTCGGCGTGACCGGGCCGGTGCGGAGCACCGACATCGCCGGACTCGGGAAAGCTGTCCGGATATCGTGTCCGGCCGTTTGAAAAGATCCAGCGGATACCTACCATGTGAGCGTGCCGCGTCGGAGCAGCCGTGTTGGTTGCAGCGGCAATCGGGAAACGGCAGTCGCCGGATGGTGAAGGGAAAACTGTGGCAAGTCTTGATGAAAAGATCAGCGCACACAGACAGGCGCTGGACCAGCAGACTCGGGAAATCGTCCAGTGGCACTTCGGGGAGGACACTGGCTGCGAATTCTGGCTGGAAAAAAAGAAGACCTTCGACTTCGATCCTCTCACCGATGTGCGCGGATTTGATGATCTGAAGAAATTCCCCTTATTCGAAGATGACTGGCTCCGCGGCGGGCCTATGCGCCGCTGGGTTCCTCAGCCATATCAGGATAAGGCGATCTATGTGTTTGAAACCGGAGGGACGACAGGTATCCCGAAGTCACGCGTGGTCGTGGAGGACCACTGGATCGACTATGAAATGTTCAGCGCCACGCTGCCGGATAAGTCTTTCCCGAGGGGTTCCAACTGGCTCATGCTGGGACCTTCCGGCCCGCGCCGGCTGCGGCTGGCGATCGAGCATCTGGCACAGTTTCGGGGAGGCATCTGCTTCTGCGTCGACCTGGATCCTCGCTGGGTCGTGAAGCTGCTGAAGAAGGGCAAGGTAGAAGAAGCGAAGGCGTACAGCGCCCACGTGATCGATCAGGCGATGGCGATCCTGTCGGCGAATAACGATATCCAGTGCATGTTCACAACTCCCAAGCTTCTGGAAGCTCTGGCTCTGCGTCTGATGGATGAAGGCAGCAGTGTGGAGCAGTCCGGGATCAAGGGAATCTTCTGTGGTGGCACCGAGTTTACTCAGCAGTGGTTCCGCTTCGCCTGCGAAGAGCTGCTGGGTCCAAACGTTTATATCACGCCAACTTACGGCAACACGCTGATGGGGCTCGCCTGCGGGAAACCATTCGACCCCGCGGACAATTACAAGATTACCTACTACGCGCCCCAGCCGCGGGCGGTCGTGGAAGTTGTCGATTTCGAGGACCACACGAAACTTGTCGGCTACGGTGAAACCGGTCGCGTGAAACTTTATACGATGACGAAAGAGCTGTTCGTGCCCGGTTTTCTGGAGCGCGATGAGGGCGAGCGTGAGAAGCCGCACGACAAGTATCCGTGGGATGGGGTCAGCAGTGTGCGTCCGTATCATGTCTTCGCCAAAACAACCACGGTGGGGGTTTACTGAAGTCAGGTCCCTCTGTCGGCAGCGAGCAGCTGGCGTGCTCTGCAGCTGTGTCGATTCCTGAAACAACGGCATTCTGCTGGAAGTCCTGATCGATGATCGAGATCCCCGTTATTCGCTGGGGCCGCCCGTACGAGTCGCTCGAGCGCGCTGACGTTGTGCACTTCGAAACCGGCGAGGTGATGGCGCGGATGCACCAGGCCAATGCCGGTCTGGTGCAGATGGACATGCGAAAGGCTGCTCAGGCTCGCGATGTTCTCCGGCAGATCCCGTGCACTGAACTGATCCGGAAGTGCCAGCAGGCAGCAGAACTCTTCCTGACAGCGACCATGCCCCTCGGGAACGGAACACAGACGCCGGAGCAGTTCTGCGAGATTCAGTCGGCAACGACCGGGCTGCCGCTGAACATGGCACGGGGTAACATGAGCAAGAATGCCTTCGTGCTCAGCCACATGGGCGAAATCCTGGACGCCCTCACACGTGGACTGCCGCTCGACATCCTGACCCGCGGCTACGGTATGGAATCACGCGGCGTGATGGTCAGCTATCAGGCTGCGTCTCCCGTGCTGGGCCTTGTCCTCCCCTCAAATTCTCCTGGCGTGCACACCCTGTGGCTGCCGGCAATCCCCCTGCAGATCGGGCTGGTCCTGAAACCTGGCTCCTCTGAACCATGGACCCCCTACCGCATGTATGAGGCGTTCGCCGCGGCCGGTGTGCCCCGCGAAGCATTTTCTCTGTACCCGGGCCCGCATGATGTGGGCAACAAAGTACTGGAAACCTGCCAGCGAGCAATGATCTTCGGTGGCACCGCCACCGTGGAGAAATATGCGGGTGACCCGCGCGTGCAGGCACATGGCCCGGGATTCAGCAAGATCCTGATCGGTGATGACGTCGTGGATCGCTGGGAAGATTACCTCGACGTACTGGTCAGGAGTGTGCTGATCAATGGCGGACGCAGCTGTATCAATTGTTCCGGAATCTGGGCCTCGCGGCACACCGAGGCGATTGCCGACGCGATCGCTCGTCGGATCGGTCCGGTGACGGCCCTCCCCACAACCGATCCGGATGCGGCGCTGGCGGCGTTCACGATCCCCGGTGCTGCCGAAGCCATGAATTCTCAGATTGACGACGGCTGCCAGTCGGAGGCAGTCACGGAAATGACCGCGAAGTATCGCGACGGTGATCGTCTGATCCGGAAGGAGCGCTGCGATTATCTCCGGCCCACGGTTCTGCACGTCAGCGACTGCAAAGATCCAATGGCCAACACAGAGTACATGTTCCCGTTCGTGTCCGTAGTGCAATGCCCGCAGAAACAGATGCTGAGCAGAATTGGCACAACTCTGGTTGGTACGGCAATCACCGCCGATGAGCAGTGGATCAGAGAGCTGGTCGACGCGCGTCACATCGATCGACTGAACGTCGGACCGATTCCCACCTGTGCGCTGAACTGGCTGCAGCCTCATGAAGGCAACATTATCGACTTTCTGTTCCGTAATCGGGCATTTCAGAACAGTCTGCCGCCGGCTCACTGACGCAGTCCTGCCGGTATGTCTCCGGATTTCGCGGATTCTCGATTCGCAGCTGATGTCGGACAGGCACACAGAGTGGCATGAAGACCAGGCAGCTCATCAGCGAGATTCCACAGAGCCGTACGCTTTCGCGTGTCGCCATCTATTCGGGGATTGTGTCTCTCTACGCGCTGCTGGCCGTTCTGGTGGAGACCGGCACGCGCTATTCCGGCTTCAGCAACCTGCCGGCAGATGTGCATGCCGCGCTCACGCTGATCCTCGGCTGGCTGCTGGTCTTCCGCACCAACACATCGTATGCGAGATGGTGGGAAGCCAGAACTCTGTGGGGCTCATTAATCAACGCCAGTCGTCAGCTGGCCGTGAAGATTGTTGATTTCGTACCGGCTGCCGACCACGATCTGCTCCTGTCACGGAACCTGATCTGTGGGTTCGCTGTGGCACTGAAGGATCACCTGCGTTCCGGAGCCATTCTGACATCTCTGGACGGATTCCGGGACTCCGATGCCGACCCGGAACATGTTCCTTCCTGGCTGATCAGCACCCTCTACCGACGCCTGGGAGCATGGAAAGCCGCGGGCCTGATTGACGGCGACGAACTCCGGATTCTGGACGATGAAGCCCGCAGGTTTCTGGACATCTGCGGCGGGTGTGAGCGGATCCGAAACACGCGGCTGGCGCGGTCGTACCGGCTGTTCGCCCGGCAATGTGTATTCCTCTATCTCCTGACACTCCCCTGGGGCATCGTACAGAACTTCGTCTGGTGGACGATTCCGCTGACCGCCATGCTGAGCTATTTCATGCTGGGACTGGAGACGGTGGCGGAGCACGTCGAGGAGCCGTTCGGACTGGATGACGACGATCTTGACCTGGACGGTCTGTGTGGCGTCATACGCCGGTCCGTCGACGAAATTTTCGACCGTCGACCTCGCCTGGATCACCCGGAATCCGGACGGGATGCCGGGGCTTCGGCCGTGACCTGATCCCCTTTCCGTCTCGATTACCGGATTTTTCTCCTGCCGTGAAATGATCCCACCGATGCCAGGCCACAACATGGATCTTCCTCGCGATATTGTGCTGGCGATCACGGGCGCCAGCGGATCCGCTTATGCCGTTCGCCTGGCACAACTACTGCTCGCCTGCGAAGTCCGGCTGCATCTGGTTGTCAGCCATGCAGCCCGTCAGGTCATGCAGCGCGAGCTGGGCGAGTCGGCTCCGCCTGTCGGATGCGATCCGCGAGACTGGCTGGAATTCCTGGCGACAGTCCTGCACCGCGGGCCGTCGGCTGCCTGGCGATTTCGACCGCTGCCGCGAAGTCCGGATGAAAACGCCCGGCTGCTGCTGCATTCACTGCAGGATTACTCTGCCGGAATCGCCAGCGGTTCCTTCCGCACTCGCGGCATGGTGATCTGTCCCTGCTCAATGGGAACACTGTCCGCGATCGCCTGCGGAGCATCGACCAATCTGATACAGCGAGCGGCGGACGTGCACCTGAAGGAGCGTCGTCCGCTGATTCTGATTCCCCGTGAAACGCCACTGGCCCTGATCGCGCTGGAGAACATGGCGCGACTCACGCAGGCGGGAGCCACGATCATGCCTGCCATGCCCGGGTTCTACCACCAGCCGTATTCAATCGGAGATCTGGTGGACTTTATCGTTGGCCGCGTCTGCGATCATCTCCGAATCGACCACTCCCTGATGCAGCGCTGGGGCGAACCAGAAACCCCGGGGCGAATCAGACACCCTCCATCAGCCAGTTAACCAGACCACTGACGTCGGAAACATGCCGGATTTCCGCACCGGCTGTGCGATAGCTCAGTTCCGCGGTCGCAATGGCAGCCGGAGTTTCTCCGGCGACCGCCAGTCGCACCGGCACGCAGGCCGCCAGGAATGCCGGCAGGTCTCCGTATTTGACGGCCCCCGGCAGCAGATTCACGTCTCGAATGTCGGTGATCGCCGAGAACCGAAACCCCCGAGTTTCCACGGCCAGCGACTTCACAACGCTGCCGGCCAGCGCCGCTGCGGCAGTGCACATGGCTGCAGCGCCGCCCACACCCACCAGATGGATTGCGCGAGGCTGGTCCGCGTGCCAGGCGGCAAAAGCCAGCAGTGACAGAATGTCGTGGGTTCGCTGCGAGAACAGAGGATGATTGTAGCCCAGCGTGAAGCCGGAGAACTGGCGGGGGGTATCCACCGTGCGGGTCTGTTTCAGCGGAGTTCCGTCTGCCAGATAGTCGCCCGTATACAGCAGATCGACGGAGCCGACTGCGAACCCGGCCTTCAGCAGCGCCGAGATCGGCGGTATCGGTCCACCCTGCGCGTCGAACATCCCGGCCTTTCCCGCGCCGTCGATCCACAGCACAACCTGATGATTCCAGACGTGGGGATACAGGAATGCAGCGGGGATATCTTCTCCATATTTTGCGGACTTCAGCCGTGCCGTGTATTCGCGGAAAACGCCGCGGTCCGTCTCTGTCAGCGTCTCGCTGGCGATGGTATCCCTGTCCGGAAGGCTGCGACCAATCATCACCTCCAGCGCCCCCCCCACCACCTCCCGAAATTTTCGCAGCTGTGCGGCACCTGTCGGAGCGAACTCGGCCAGTTGAGCCCGCGATGTGGCATCCCAGCTTCTGAGAAACGCAGTCTCCGCAGCCTCGTCCCGTGACGGCGCCGGATGCTGATCATTGAACACCGTGGCCTCCTCCCGGGTCAGCGGCACAAAGTCACGCTCCGCGATTTCGGATTCCTGAAATCCCAGATTCAGAAAACGGTTAAAGAAGCGGTACATCATCATCCGGCTGGGATGGTTGTAGTTGTGCGGAAAACTGAAATGCCGGGCATCCACGTGGTCCGGTGCCCCCAGCATCGCGTAGTGTGTGCGAAGTTCCGGCAGACCTTTCGTTTCGATATCAACGGTCCAGTCGTTCGCTCCCGTCATTGCCAGGGGCCGCGGAGCGGCCATGGCGGCAAACTCAACATTCCCGGTGTTGACTCGCAGATATGACGCATTCTCGCAGGTACATCCCCCCTGCATGGCTGTGGAGACCATCACGGCCGGAAACGCTGCGGTGACGCGGTCATCGAGTGCCGTCAAAAGAAATGTCTGTGTTCCCCCGCCGCTTGCTCCGGTCACACCGATCCGGCTTGTATCACAGTCATCGCGACTGCACAGCCAGTCCAGCGCACGGAGGGAATTCCATGTATGCAGTCCCAGCACGTTGATCAGTCGCAGCTCTGCCTGCGCGCTGTACAGCCCCCACTGCTCCGGAGAAGTCAGTTTGTCGCGCTGAGTGTCAAAGCGATGAGCCAGTTCATAGGAAATGGATCCGCCGTCCGCGTACCCCAGCATGTCGTACTGGAATACCATGCAGCCCATACGAGCCAGCTGTACGCAGCGGGCCTGAAGCGGGTGCCGACCGCCCACGGTAAACTGTTCACCGCCGGATTCGATCTCACTGGCAATCTGCGATTCACCGTGGTCATGAAATCGCCCGCCCGGCCAGTGCCCGTGCGGGCTGAGAATGGTGGGCAGCGCGCCGCTGCGCTCCGCGGGCCGATACAGACTTCCCGTGACCAGAAATCCCGGACTCCCTTCCAGAATGACCCGGTCAACCGTGTAGCCGTCTCGCTCCACACGCCCATGGACCGTCGCTGCCACCTGTGGACGCGGCGGCATGGGCCATAGTCCGGTGGCCACCAGAATCTGACGACGCAGCTGAGCCTTCCGCTCCATCCAGGCCGCCGGCGACGCGAGAGGCTGAAACGGGAAATAGCCGTTCAGCGTCTTCAGTTCACCCAGCCGGACGTCCGCCGGAAGTCCGCCCCCGGATTCGGCAGCCGCCACCGCACGGAAGCTCGACAACACAGCCTCGAGACTGACTCCGGTACCGACGGCGGCCGCAGACAACATCGTCCCCGAACACTGCAGCAGCTCACGACGACTGATCAGAATCTGTGACATGCGCATTTCCCCTGTTTCTGACGAAACACCTCGCTGGACAGCGCCAGTTCACGGAGCGGCACTGGCGGCACGACATGGCAGAGAGTATCTGAGGATACCAGCCAGGCGCCGTCAATCATCACCAGCGCAAGTTGCCGAATTTTCAGCCTGTCCCGGAAGAATCCTCCCGGACCGCTCCGCTGAATTCAGCCCTGCTGAAACTGCCCCACAATGATTTTCAGCGAAACCAGCAGCAGCACTCCGGCGGTGATCACGCGAACCGCGCGCTGCCGCCCGGGAGTATCCAGCAGCAGCAGCCCCAGCCAACCGGCAGCAACTGCGATGCCACCGAATACAATTAAAGTCGCCACCAGGAAAATCGCTCCCAGAATCGCCGTCTGCCAGCCTTCATGTCCCTGATCTGCGGCGATGAACTGCGGCAAGAAGGCCAGAAAGAACGCGGAGACTTTGGGATTCGTGAGATTCATCATCAACCCGGTCCGGTACAGACGAACGCTGTTGCAGGCTGAATCATCGGGCGATCTGACCGGCTGCACCGCAGGATCACGAATCATGTGCCACGCCAGTTGCAGCAGGTAACACGCACCAGCCAGCTGCACGGCAGAAAAAGCCGCGGGCGAAGCCGCCAGGGCTGCCGCCAGCCCAACGCCGACCGCGGTCGTATGCAGCACCAGTCCGCTGCAGAGGCCCATCACAATCCGCAGACCGGCCCAGGGGCCGTGTCGAGCCGACTGCAGCAGCACGAACGTATTGTCCGGTCCCGGCGTCAGTGCGACCAGAATCGACGTCAGAAAAAAAATCAGCGCTGTGTCGGCGGGAATCATTCGGTGAAGCTGTAAACAGCCGCATCCGTCCGAAGGTACATCGCACCCCGCGAAAACACCGGCGTTGCCACAATCCGTTCACCAAAATCATGAGACGACTGAATCTCAAACGTCCGCCCCGCCTTCAGGATCGTCATCACGCCGCTTTCGCTTGCCAGATACACCTTCCCGTCGCCCGCCACCAGAGATGCATAGTAGTTTCCACGGCCCGCCGCACGCCCCTGATCCAGCAGCTCACCGGTGCCGGCATCCAGCAGTGTCACGATGCCGGTGTCCCGGACCATGTAGAATACCCCGTCGTACACGATGGAACTGGGGACTGTCGGAAGGCCGCGCTGATACGTCCACAGAACACTTGAGCCAGTCAGTTCACCCGTCCCGCCGGGACGAATCGCCAGCGCCACGTTCCGTGCCTGAGCGAATACCTGGGCGTGTCGCTCCCATTCCGCCTGGTCCAGCTTCTTGTCCTGATTCAGATCAATTCGGAAAAAGCGGGAATTCACTTCACTGCCTTCAGGCAGTTCTTCCTGCGAAATCCCCGAATCTCCGTTGCGATCGTAGCTTGCCACGGCTTCCGCATACGGCTCCATCTGAATCCGTTCGCCCTCGTCACCACCCGGCGTCCAGGTGGCCAGATGAATCAGGCCGTTTGCAATGACAGGAGTGCTGTCGACCAGACGCGACAGCCCTGAATACCACCACATCGGTCGGCCGGATGCCGCGTCGTAACCACTGAGTCGCAGCGATCCGGCGACTACGATCTGAGGACCATCCGCGGTCTCCAGGATGACTGGAGTCGAGTAGCTTCGGGTCGCTTCGGTCCGGGCCGTCTTCCAGATGATGTCCCCAGTCGCCTGATCCATCGCCATCAGAAAGCTGTCCACGTCGTGGTCTTCGTTCAGAATCAGTCGATCGCCCAGCAGAATCGGCGAACTGGCAGCACCGAATTCATCCTGGAACGGTCCCATCCGCTTCTCCCACAGCAGATTGCCCTCCAGGTCGCAGCAGATCATGCCATAACTGCCAAAGAAGGCGAACACCTGGCGGCCGTTGCAGGCCGGTGTCGACGATGCCGGACTGCTGGTGGCGTGAAAGGATTCCAGCTGCTCGAACGGAACGACGCGTTTCCACTTCAGAGTGCCGACGGCACGATCAAGCGCGACAATGGCCAGTTCCCGGCTGGCGGCGTCGTATGTCGTCAGAAACACGAAATCTCCGCAGACACAGGGCGTGGAATGCCCGGGGGGCAGCGGAGTTCGCCAGCGCTGCCGTGCGTCCGAACCAAACTGAGCCGGCAGCGGGTAGTCGTCCGACACGACGCCGTGATCTTTACGGAACCACGAGGGCTCCCCCACATCCTCATCCGCATAACTCGCCGCTGTGTCCCGACCGGCAGTCATCGGCAGAACAGCCATCAGGAACGCAACCAGCTGAACAGCAGCAGATTTCAACACAACAGCCCCCTCCGGCAATTTCTCGAGTCCCCGCATCGCGTTCCGCGCCGCGGCCGGCGCGTCTCACAGTCTATCGACTGCCCCTTCCGACCACCACACCGGCGGCACCGCTCACGCACGTCGCTCCAGCCAGTGAAACAGGCGGTCGGGTACGTCGACGCCGCAGACACGGGCCAGCCCCTTCCACCCAGGCACGGCATTGACTTCGATCAGGAGCGGATTTCCGTCTGCAGCGTACATCAGGTCGACACCAGCGAAGTCGCATTCCGTGGCGATCGCCGCTGCTGACGCCAGACGCAGTTCCGCAGCCGTGGGAGTGTGGCGGATGGCGGTGCCCTGCTGTGAGATATTGGCCCGAAAGTCGCCCTCGCGGGGAAATCGCTGCATGGCACCGATCAGCTGCCCGTCGAGCAGCAGGATGCGAATATCGAAACCCGGGCCGGCAATGAACTGCTGCACATACAGAACGGCTCCGAGCCGTTCCAGCGTCCGAAAGGCGCGCCGGGCCAGTTCGCGGTCACAGACTCGCATGATTCCGCGGCCCTCCGAGCCGAACAGCGGCTTGACCACGACGTCGCCCCCCAGTACATCGAAGGCCGCCAGTGCCGCATCCGCATTCTCACACACCACCGTCGACGGTACGGACAGGCCCGCCAGTGCCAGCCGCTGCGTCGTCAGATACTTGTCCACGGCACATTCCAGTCCGCGGGGTGAATTCACCACCCCGACGCCACACGCCGCCAGACCGCCCAGCACGTCCATCCGAGCCACAACCTGTTCGAGGGTCCCGGGAGACATCGTCCGCACCAGCACGTAATCCAGGGATCTGACGTCAACAGATCCGCAGTGAAGCGACAACCGCGTCCCGGATACAGACGCTCGAAACTGCTCGAACACCAGTGTCTGCATCACGTGACCACGCTGCGTGCCCGTACGGCACAACTCACGCACGTACCAGCTGTCCGGTTTTCCCAGAATTCCAATCTGCATCAGGAGGCGTCGTTTCTTCGCATGCAGCATCAACAAAGCCTGACAGGCCCCCGCCGCTCACAGAATCCGCCGCAGCACGACTCCGGATGCGACCACAGGATCGCGGTACTGTCAGAAACCAAACGATTCCGCTACCAGCTCCGGCAGCAGCTGTCCGTATCGGAACGTTCTTCCTGTGCTGAGGTTGTGAAAGACCACGACCGCAGGACTGAACAGAGACGGATCCAGCTTGTAAAAATCCCGTTCAGCGGCCTCAAACAGCGTGAGAAACTTCTGACCGTGCGCCGGGGATGAACTGGACGGCACCTGCGGACCGATCGTTTCGATCAGCGAATCCTGGCAGCGGACCCAGAGATTCACGGTCGCTCCATACAGAATGGCATCGTTGGAACGGCCAATTCCCTGCAGATCATCCACAGGCACCGGAGGCAGCGGCGCATTCCCCAGACCACTGACCAGAGCCGACAGGGGAAAATGCAGTTCGTGCAGCTTGTGGATGGCAGTCTCCACGGATCGTGCCACAATCTGAATCTGGCCGGCCTGTGACGCCGTGCGGGCCACCGCCAGAATCAGGTGGCGAGCACGGCCGACTGCGTGACGAATCTGTTCCAGCGCTGCCGTCGTCGGCAACCGTCCGGCTTCCAGAATCCCGACCACGGTATTGTGGTCCAGCGCCGGAGGCAGAGTATCAAACAGCGGTTCCTTCCGCGCCACCGCCCGCATGGGGCCGGACGCCATTGCAAAAAAGTCGTCGCTGGCGATCCGCCATCCGGCATACTGGCTCATCAGGCAGGCTTCCAGAGGATGGTCCGTGTGGACCAGCACTCGTGGGACCGGCACTCGGGAATCCTCGGCAGCAGCGAGCCTGACCTCGGCCAGGTCCGACAGGCACAGACGTGCCAGCAGCAGGCCAGCCGCAAGTCCGCCCTCAGCCTCCACTCCGAAGTCCAGCAGCGTGACTCCCTCCACCACGCTGACTGCAATCCGCAGGCATTCCGCCGCACCCCGCGGGATCGCTGCCAGCTGGGCCGCCCGCTGATTCAGATTCTGACCATGCATCACATTACTCCCCACACCCGCTCCGAATAACCCGCCAGTCCGAAGTATGATCGCCCGATTTCTGCTCGTCGAGTCACCCCGTGCCGCATTGGACACGGCGAACGCTGTTCCCATTACAGGAATACCGACGTGTCGTTCTGCCTGCGGGAAGTGAATCCCGCAGGCAAATCCCGGCGGGGATCGGCGATCCGGCGGACCCAGCCGGTCGCAGGGGTGAAATCCTGCGACCTCTGTGCTGGAAAACTGAGGAATCGCTTGCCCTGTGAACGTCACGGCAGGACAATTCACAGTGCGTCTCCGCGGCCGACCGCCATCGGGGTGTCTCGTCGCGTTCCTGAAATCTCCTCCGCCACCAGAACACGATAATGGCCGACAATCGGAATTTATTTAACAAAGTCTGGGATCTGCATACCGTCAGGACGCTCCCGGGTGGGCAGACCCAGTTGTTCATCGGACTGCACCTGATTCACGAGGTGACCAGTCCGCAGGCCTTTGAGATTCTGCGGGACCGCGGGCTGCGCGTTGCTTTTCCTGAACGGACTTTCGCCACCGTGGACCACATCGTTCCAACTGACGTTCAGGCGCGACCGTTTCAGGACGCACTGGCCGAACAGATGATGTCCGCCATTGAAAAGAACTGTGCGGAATTCGGGGTTCCGCTGCTCAATCTGAATGATCGACGCCAGGGGATTGTCCATGTGATCGGTCCGGAACAGGGACTGACCCAGCCCGGGATGACGATTGTCTGCGGTGACAGCCACACGAGCACTCACGGCGCCTTCGGGAGCATCGCGATCGGGATCGGGACCAGCAATGTCGCCGAAGTGCTGTCGTCGCAGACCATGTTTCTGAATCGTCCCCGGGTGCGCCGCGTCATGGTCACCGGACCGCTGTCGTCCGGAGTATTCGCGAAGGACGTCATTCTGCATATCATTCGCCGCCTGGGTGTGCAGGGAGGTGTGGGATACGCCTACGAGTTCGCAGGTTCCACGTTCGATGCCATGTCGATGGAAGAGAGGATGACAGTCTGCAACATGAGTATCGAGGGAGGCGCACGCTGCGGATATATCAACCCGGACCGCACGACGGTCGAGTATCTGCGAGGGCGACCGTTTGCTCCGAGTGGTGCGGAGTTTGAGCGGGCTCAGAAATGGTGGCTGAGTCTGGCATCGGGGTCTGATGCCGTGTTTGACGATGAAGTCTGTTTTGCGGCGAGTGAGATTGAGCCGACGGTGACCTGGGGCATCACGCCGGCGCAGTCGGTAGGCGTTTCGGAATCGCTGCCGCGGCTGTCTGAGGTTCCCGCGGAAGAGCGTCGACTGATCAGCGAGGCGCTGGAATTCATGGGAATGTCGGAGGGTCGGCCGATCCGCGGCACACGGATCGACGTCGCCTTCATTGGATCCTGCACGAACTCCCGGATTTCCGACCTGCGTGAAGCGGCCCGGGTGGCCCGTGGGCGACGTGTGGCGTCGCATGTGAAGGCGATCGTCGTCCCCGGTTCACAGCTGGTGCGCGAACAGGCCATGCAGGAGGGACTGCACGAGATCTTCACGGCCGCCGGCTTCGAATGGCGCGAAGCGGGCTGCAG
>SYLK01000158.1 GCA_005809115.1 Planctomyces sp.
AATGATCGTGGTCACTCATGCCATGACATTCGCGCGGACCGTGGCACATCAGGTCCATATCCTGCACGCCGGACGGATTGTTGAAACCGGATCACCGCAGCAGATTTTCGAGAACCCGCAGGATCCGGTGACACGCGCGTTTCTCGAAGAAAAGGGATGAGTACTGCGGGACGAGAGGCGAAGATCGATCTGAAAAGAGCTGATTCCGGTCCCTGCGCAATCCCGAGTGTTCCGGAACGAGGCCCTTTGAGGAAACTCGGAGAATTGATCACCGGAGAATTTTCTGTGGAGGCGGGCGACGGGGGCCGCGAAGTCGAGTTTTTTTCGAGTGGATGGCATGGTCTTGCGACCCGTGGCGGCCGGTTGCCGAGGCGGCTGGTCATGCCGTATACTCCATCAGGTCTGGCGACAGAGCGGCACACAGGGCGGCAACGTTCAGGAAGATCACCGGGAAAGGTTTTGAATGCACTTGCGAACTCTGGTTCTGATTGGGGGAACATTGGTGGCGCTGTTGCCCGCGACAGGCATCGCGCATGAGGGGCATGGCCACGTGGAACACCCGAGCGGACTGGCACACTACCTGCTCAGCCCATCGCATTTCGTGCCATGGCTGGCGTTGGCGGTTACTGTTCTTCTGGCGTTGGCAGCAGTCCGAAACCGTATCCGCGCAGTTCGGAGCTGTCGACCGGAGCAGCGAAAGCCCTGAGTCAGCTTTCTGATGTCCGGGGGGCTTCCTGGCGGAAATTCTGAAGGCGCCCTGTTTGACACGCGCCCGTCCCCCTGAGTAAAAGGGTTTTGCGGGAGCAGTGTATCATCGTTCGCGCATTCAACCGGTGCGGGATACATGGACGTCCAGCGTGAGGTCGTCGGTTGATGTGGCGTGCGATGAGCTGGTTTTGACTCAGCAGTCACTATGACCAGGAGACGTGCATGAAATTCCTCGTTCAATTCGGCAGTTGCGTTGTCCTGGCGGCGTTGACGACCTTTCCGGCTCAGGCTCAGTCCGGTGGGTGGTATTGGTCCGGCGGCTCGGGTTTCTGGGTGGCGTCGTATGCACCGTCGGTGCCGCTGTTCGTCGGGTCCACGGCGTGCTGTGCGCCGGCGTATTCAGTTCAGTCGCCGATGGCCATGTCGGCTGTCAGTTACGGAGCAGATTTCTGCTGTGCTCCGCAGTGCTGCAATCCCTGTGCAAATTCCTGTGGTACCGGGTGTTCCTCTGGATCGTGTGCCGGGTGCGAACCGGGGACCGGGACGCTGAAACCGAATCCGGATGAGAACTTCCGGAGAAAATCGCCACTGCAGGATTCCGATACTGAAGATTCGCCGCGAGACCGCGCCCGGGACCGAGACCTGGATCGAGACCGAGACCCGGACCTGCGTAAGACTCGGGAGCCCGCCGATGAAGACGAATTCAAGAGATATCAACCACGCGGCAGAACGCCGGGTGGCACTGGAGCGGGCGGGCAGTCCGAGGGTGATTTTCCCGCGGACGGCGACACGAAAGACTTGCGAGATCCACCTGCATCCGATAGTCCCGCTGGCGGATCCGGAAGCACAGGGTCCGGAAGCACAGGGTCCGGTGGTCGTCCTGATGCGGAAACCAGTGACGATTTGTTTGATGTCGATCCGATCATCCGGACGAACCGGCCGCCGATGACAGAACCGCACCCCGGCGAGACATCCGGCGGACCAAAGTCTGGCATCTCTGCGCCGGCTGGAAAGACTGACGATTTTGCCCCGTCGGGTACGGAGTCAACCCCCGACGGTGTCGCTCCGACGGGTGACAGCAAGGATTTTCTGCCGATCGAAGAGCCGAGCGGCGCGGCGAAGGGCGGCCCCGGCGCCGGAACCGGTGCTGGCATATCGCCTTCTGGTCGGAGAACTGCGGGAGTGGCAAGTCAGCTGCGGGAAGTGATTCCGTTTGCACGTCTGGCTGTCGCGGATCGGGATTCCAAAGGTGAGCGACAGAGAGACGCGACGAGTGTTCGAGCGGGAGTACGCTGGATTTCGGTTCCGATGAAGGCCGGCCACACACGTCTGTAGCCGCAGCATGGATGGACAATGACGGAAGCGAACGAGTCGAGCATTCTGATCTTTGGAGCTTCCGGAGATCTGACATCGCGGAAGCTGATCCCGGCTTTGTTTCAGCTGTCGCAGAACAAGTTTCTGTCGCCGCGGTTTCCGATTATTGGGGTCGCTCGCCGCGAGAAGTCGGACGACGACTTCCGTGCGGAAATGCGTGACGCGGTATTTCAGCGCATCACGGCGACAGAGTCGCTGCACGCTGCGTGGAATGTCTTCGCCTCACAACTGCATTATCGACGACTCGACATCACCGATCAGGCGGATTATCGTCAGCTTCTGACTCAGGTGGCGGCGATCGAAGCCGGAGCGGGCACTGCATCCAAAGCACCGGCTCGGGTGGTGTATCTGGCGACGTCGCCCACACTGTTCGCCGCCGCCGTCGAAGGGATGCACGAGTGCGGGATGATTCCCGAGCGTGACCTGGGCGGATCACTGCGGGTTGTCGTGGAAAAACCATTCGGCCACGATCTGAGATCGGCCCAGCAGCTGACGGAGCAGCTGGCGCGACGGCTGCGGGAAGATCAGATCTATCGCATTGATCATTATCTTGGCAAGGAGACTGTTCAGAACATTCTGCTGTTTCGATTCGGGAACGCCATCTTTGAGCCGTTGCTGAATCGCAGCCATGTGGATCACGTGCAGATTACGGTGGCGGAGGCACAGGGGATGGAGGGCAGTCGGGGCGGTTATTACGACACGTCCGGTGCACTGCGTGACGTCCTGCAGAATCATGTCCTGCAGCTGTTGTGTCTGATCGCGATGGATCCGCCGTCTTTGTTTCAGGCGCGCGAGATTCGCGACGAGAAGATGAAGGTTCTGCAGGCTCTTCGCCCCGGGCTGGCAGGGGCAGCGACATCCGGGGCGATTGGAAACTGGGCTGTGCGCGGGCAGTATCAGGCCGGACTGGTGAATCGGCTGCCAGCGCTGGCGTATCGCGAGGAGGAGCGAGTGCATCCGACCTCCGT
Source organism: Planctomyces sp. (assembly GCA_005809115.1). Taxonomy (GTDB): domain Bacteria; phylum Planctomycetota; class Planctomycetia; order Planctomycetales; family Planctomycetaceae; genus F1-80-MAGs062. Next base: position 3,051 of record SYLK01000158.1, read on the forward strand.
ACGCGAGACATATGTCGCGATGCGCGTGGTGCTCGACAACTGGCGCTGGGCGGGTG
>SYLK01000159.1 GCA_005809115.1 Planctomyces sp.
CAATCGCTGCTCGCTATGTCACTCTGGCAGGACAGAACTTCCCACAGAGCCGCGGCGCAATTAGCGTGCCAAACGCTTATTATTCTTGTGCCTGAGAATTGCGATCAAAGCCATGCAAGCGGCGTGCCGAACACTATTGGGACGCGAGCAGACAGATCCAGATTCAGAGGCGATTTCAGCTTCTGGGAACGACGGTGGACAGTCTGCGGGTGTGGGACCTGCGGCGAGCGCTCCAGGAAATCCGATCGGCCACGTCATCCGATGTCCGGATTGTGTGCCACCCGGTCAGCCGGCTGGAACTGCTGGCTGTCTGTGCGGTCCTGTTCGAACCATCCGTGCAGCGGCTGCATCTTTCGAACCACACGATGTCCGTGGCCGATCAGCCTGCGATTGTGAATCTGGCTCGCTTCTTTACTGACCAGGAACTGGTGGCACTGGCCGGATGGCGGACGTGTCTTGTGGCGGACAGTGGTAAGGATTCGGCGGGGCTTTTCAGGAAACTGGCGGCATCACCGGAGTGGCGAGGATTCTCGCCGGGGCCACCGTAGTACCGTTCTCGGAACGTCGGGTCTGTGGCGGGCTGAGAGACTGTTCATCGGAGGAGCGAGGGGCGGGCCGTGGCCGGCAGCCAGGACAACTCGACGGAATGGGATCACAGGTCGATTGCCCAAACCTGCGACTTTCAGGAAGATCGGCGGATCGACCATCTGGCGAGGCTGTTTTCCGCGGAGATTCATGCTGCATGAGAGCGATTGCCGTACGTCCGGGAACCCCCCATAGTGTGCACCTTGCGGACCTGCCGATGCCGTCGATCCGCGACGTGGCGGATGAGCGGGGAGTGCTCGTCCGGGTCCTTCGCGTCGGGGTCGACGCCACAGACCGGGAAATCAACGAAGCGCTCTATGGCCATGCCCCGCCGGGATATGATTTCCTCGTGATTGGGCATGAATGCTTCGGCATCGTCGTGGAAGTCGGATCGGCCGTCAGGAAAGTCCGACCGGGCGACTATGTCACCTGCACGGTGCGTCGTCCGGGCAAGTCGATTTATGACCGCATCGGACGCTCAGACATTACCAGTGAAGAAGAATACTACGAGCGAGGGATTAACCTGAGGCACGGCTATCTGACGGAATACTTCGTGGATGACGAGGAATTCATTGTGCGGATGCCGGTCGGGCTGCGGCATCTGCATGTGCTGGCGGAACCGATGAGTTGCGCGGCCAAGGCCGTGGAGCAGGCATTTCTGGCGCAGCAGCGGCTGCAGGTCTGGGAGCCGCGGCGCGCCTGGGTAACCGGAGCCGGACAGATCTGACTGCTGGCGACGCTGATTCTGAGACTGCGCGGGATCCAGGTCTTCACGATCGCGCGTGGCAGAAAGCCCTGTCTGAAGGCCGAAATTGCCGAAGGATTCGGCTCGACGTATGTCAGCACCGCCGACTGCTCGATGCCGGAACTGGCTGGCCGATACGGCAAGCCCGATCTGATTATTGAAGCTACGGGCAGCAGCGCCGTTGCATTCGAGGCGATGGAAGTCCTGGGACACAACGGATGTATCGTCTGGACCAGCATTACCGGGGGCGAGCGCCGGGTCGAGGTCCGCAGTGATCATGTGAATCTGAACTGGGTGCTGGGCAACAAGCTGCTGGTCGGATCCGTGAATGCGAATTTCCGACACTTTGAATCCGGAATCACCGACCTGGCGCTGGGGGAGGTTACCTGGCCGGGGATCATCCAGAAGATACTGACCACCCCGGTCAAGGGACTCGATCAGTACCAGTAAATGATGCGGTTGCTCGTGGAAGACCACAATGCCCTGAAAGTTTACGTGGAAGTGGCAGAAGGCTGATCACCCGCCGGAACGCGGAGCCATCGTCTGATCATTCGACGCCGCCGGGCCGGAAGAGCCCTGGGGCCGGAAGAGCCCTGGGGCCGGAAAGTCAGGGGGCTGGAAACGGCAGGGAGCGGGAAAGCCAGGGGGTGAGCCGTCAGCACAGCTCGGTTGACTGAGCGCACGGACACCTTTCCGATCTCCGGGCGGCAGGTAATGCCGAAGGGTCGAGGGAGCCACGGGGGAAACTTCGATTCCGGGAAAGCTCACTGCAGAATCGCCGTTGCAGCAATTTTGGCCCGACTCTATTCTGCGGTTCCACACGGCCCGCAACATTTCCGACATTCCTCTCAACTTCAGTCGGGCAGCGTGGACCAGGCAAGATCAGATCGCCGTGCGAAATTCCGAACCTGTTTTGATGCACTGGAGCAGCGGAAAACCTGTCCGCGTCACGCAGGCACTCGGCATTTCTCTCACCCCCTCTCAACCCATCCCGCCCAGTCTACCTGTTCTCTGTGAAAGGCACGCGCAATGCGCTGCAACACTCTGCGAAAGCTGACACGCCTGCTGGTCACGCTGGTCGGCACAGCGGCTCTCTCTGGCTGTCATTCGATGAATGGGTTCGTCATGAATTCATCGGGGCAGAGTTACTATGAACAGGGAAACTACCCGGCGGCCGCGTCTGAGTTTCAGCAGGCCATGCTGAGTGATCCAACGAATCCGGATTACATGGCGAACCTGGCGAAGGCGCGTTCGAGAATGGGAGACGTCGCAGGTTCTGAACAATTGTATCGTCAGGCCTTGATGGCATCGCCGTCTCATCAGCCATCGTACCATGGTCTGGCGGAGCTGATGGTGGCCCAGGGACGGGGCCAGGAGGCCAGTGCGATGCTGACGACCTGGGCGGCAACGCAGCCGTATGTGGCGGAGTCGCATCTGGAGCTGGGGTGGCTGCAGCGACAACTGGGTGAGCATGACATGGCAGCGCAGTCACTGCAGAAGGCACTGCAGGTCAATCCCGGTCATGCCACGGCACTGGCACATCTCGGGCAGTATCATCAGGACATGGGCCGGCACGATCAGGCGGTGGCGATGTATCAGCAGTCACTGCAGGCCGACTGGAATCAGCCGGAGGTTCATTCGCGGTTGTCTGCGGCAGCCCAGGCGGCTGGTGGTTCACATCCGATGGCTCAGATGGCGATGTCACGTGGCGTGCATCCCTACGATGTGCCGCGACCGGCCACCGCGTTTGGCCCCCCCAGCCAGGGAGTACAGATGGCACAGCGCCAGATGCAGCAGCCGGGCAGAATGCAGTTCGCCGGCATGCCGCAGCCTCAGATGCAGCGATCGCAGATGGCGATGCAACAGATGCCGATGCAACAGATGGCGATGCAACAGATGCCGATGCAACAGATGCCGATGCAACAGATGCCGATGCAGATGGCGCAGACGCCGATGCCGATGCCGATGGCTCAGACGACAGTTCGCGGGCACGGATCCGGCATGACGTATTCACCGCCGATGATGGCATTGGGCCCGATGATGGCATCCGGCCCGATGACAGGATCCGGGATGCCGCCGCACCAGGTCACAGCGAACTCGGCGGGTTACCCTTCCCTGCAGCAGGCGCTTGACAGTTTCACGCCCACGGCTGAGCCTGGCTGGACGGTTGTACCTGGCAGTCTGCGTGTCGTGGAATCCGGAACCACGGCGGCGGCAGCACCGGTGGTCGAGACGGCAGCAGCCCCCGCCAAGCCGCGCTCTGCCGCGGTACCGGCACCGCGACCGGATCCGTCGTTCAGTCCCGCGGGACGCGGTGGAGTTCCGGTGAAGTCGATCTCCGGCGGCACGAATCCTGGCACGCCGAGTGAAGTACCCCCGATGGGATTGACAGCCACAGGCGGCAGTTCGGCTGAACCGCCGGTACTGGACGCCTTCTGAGGGACTGTCAGCACAGGGACAGACCACCATGGCATGAACTTCCGGCGAGCGGGGGATGTCAATCCCCTGATTTCTGGCGAATCACGGGAAATCAGGAGGCAGGACTGATGGCAACCGGGTTTGGAATCGTCGGAACCGGCATGATTTCGCATTTTCATGCGAAGGCGATTCAGTCGCTGAGCGGTTCACGGCTTGTGGGGTGTTACAACCACAATGCCGCGAAGGCTGCGGCGTTTGCCGCGGAGTATGGGTGCCGCGCATTCGCCTCGGCGGACCAGATGTACCGCGATCCGGAAATCAGCATTGTCAATATCTGTACACCCAGCGGATCGCACATGGATCCCGCGATGGCGGCGGCGCAGGCTGGGCGGCACGTGGTGGTCGAAAAGCCACTGGAGATTTCACTGGAACGCTGTGATCAGATCATTCGGGCGTGTGACCAGCACGGCGTCAAGCTCTGTACGATTTTCCCGTCACGGTTCAGTCCAGCGAATATTGCCCTGCGAGAGGCAATTGCGGCCGGGCGGTTTGGCCGGCTGACACTGGGCGACAGTTACGTCAAGTGGTGGCGGACCCAGGAGTATTATGATGGTGGCGGCTGGCGCGGGACGTGGGCTCTGGACGGCGGCGGCGCGTACATGAATCAGGCCATTCACAACGTTGACCTGCTGTACTGGCTGATGGGGGAAGTATCCGAGGTCTGTGGATTCACGGGGACTCTGGCGCACGAGCGGATCGAGGTTGAGGACACGGGCGTTGCCTGTCTGAAGTTTGCCTGCGGTGCCCTGGGCGTCCTGGAGGCATCTACTTCAGCATGGCCGGGACTGCTGAAAAAAACCGAAATCCATGGTGACCGGGGAACCGCGATCGTGGAGCAGGATTCGATTCTGAAGTGGGATTTCGCCGAACCCCTGGCTGACGACGCGGAAATCCTGAAACGCTGCGGAGCGGGTTCCGGCAGTTCCGGCGGGGCATCGGACCCGAAGGCCATCTCCTTCGTGGGTCATCAGCTGCAGCTGCAGGATTTCGTCGAAGCGATTCGAGACAGCCGACCGCCGCGTGTGGACGGAGCGGAAGGACGCCGCAGCGTTGAGATCATCCTCGCGATCTACGAGTCTGCCCGGACGGGCCGATCCGTGCGCCTGCCGCTGCAGACTGTCTCCGGATGATCGCGGACAGTTCGCGCGGCAGCCTCAGACGACCTCGTCGACGACCGGGTTCGTGAGCTGACCGATCTGGTCGATCTCAATAGTCACGATATCGCCGTGCTTGAGGAATACCGGTGGTGTCCTTGCCATTCCCACGCCGTGCGGAGTGCCGGTCAGGATGACGGTGCCTGCGGGGAGGACAGTGCTGGCGCTGAGAAACTCGATCAGCGTGGGAACATCGAAGATCATATCATTCGTGTTCCAGTCCTGCATGACCTCGCCGTTCAGGATCGTGCGGATCCCCAGCGTATTCGGGTCCGGGATTTCGTCAGCCGTCACCAGCCACGGCCCGAGCGGGCAGAACGTGGCGAACGTCTTGCCGCGGCACCACTG